>DYSA01000098.1 GCA_020726425.1 Fibrobacter succinogenes
CTCAGCCAAAGAACTTCTATATAAATGGTCGATTATTTAACCTCGACTACTTATGTGGCACTTGAAGAAAGAGTAATTGTTCCTGTCATTGAACATTTGGGGCATAAACAATGTGGTAGATTTCCAAATGATCCTGAAGAGATATGCTATCGAAAGATTGAGAATGAACTACGTAATCTATTCAATGTGATAAAGATAGCGGCGTAGGTCGAACGACAACAAATTGTCGTTCGAAACTCAATAAGCAACTATCGACATAAAAGTTCTGGCACGTTACGCGATTCGGAATTAAGGGCTTATTGAAAACCCCGATTTTTCAACAGGCCCTACGTACTAGATAAGCATCTGAAAACAGTAATCGTACAGATATTCTTATCAAATGAAAAAAGGCCATTTTTGATTTCAATGCTCTCTTTTTTTGAAGAGTCACTCTGGTATTCAATCGTGGTATTTTCTTTCAAAACGGAAACAAAGGGTTCGTGATTTGCCTTGAACCCTATCATACCGGTGGGGGTGAAAACCGAACAGTACACCGCATCACCTTCAAAGACGACTTGATTAAACGACACAATTGATAAATGGAAACTGTTCATTTCATTGTCTCCGCTTTTAGCCGTGCATCTTCAACGGTTCCAACCATGTAGAACGCCTGCTCCGGAAGATCATCGTGCTTCCCATCGAGAATCTCTTTGAATGACCGGATCGTATCTTCCAGCGGAACGAACTTTCCTTTCATTCCGGTGAAATGTTCAGCCACCGAGAACGGTTGCGAAAGAAATTTCTGGATTTTTCGAGCTCGCTCCACTGTCTTTCGGTCTTCATCTGAAAGTTCATCCATCCCCATAATGGCGATGATATCCTGAAGGTTTTTATAGACTTGAAGAATCTCTTGTACGCGACGAGCCGTGGTATAGTGTTCATCACCAACGATGTCCGGAGCGAGCATCCGCGACGACGAAGTGAGAGGATCCACCGCCGGATAGATACCGATCTCCACGATGGCACGACTGAGATTCGTGGTCGCATCGAGGTGAGAAAATGTGGTCGCCGGAGCGGGGTCTGTGTAGTCATCAGCGGGAACATACACTGCTTGAACCGAAGTGATCGAACCCTGCTTTGTAGAAGTGATTCGTTCTTGAAGTTCACCCAGTTCCGATGCAAGTGTAGGTTGATACCCCACCGCCGAAGGAATTCGACCAAGAAGTGCGGAGACTTCGGCACCGGCCTGAATAAACCGGAAAATATTGTCTACAAAGAGAAGCACATCTTTGTTTTGTTCGTCGCGAAAGTACTCCGCCACACTGAGTGCCGACAGAGCAACGCGGGCACGAGCTCCTGGTGGTTCGTTCATCTGGCCGTAAATCAAAGAAGTACGATCGAGAACGCCGGACTCTTTCATTTCTCCAAACAACTGGGTACCTTCACGGGTGCGTTCACCAACACCGCAAAACACCGAGTATCCACCGTGAACTTTTGCGATATTATTGATCAGTTCCATGATAAGAACCGTTTTCCCCACACCGGCACCACCGAAAAGACCGATCTTTCCACCTTTCATGTACGGGGCAAGCAGATCAACTACTTTGATACCCGTCACCAGAATTTCGTCACTGGTACTGAGTTCAGAATATTTTGGAGCGGGACGGTGAATCGGGTAGGATTTTTCGCGATCAATCGGGCCCGCTTCATCTACCGGTTCACCGATTACATTCATTATTCGCCCTAAGGTACTCTCTCCGACGGGAACGGAAATCTGCATTTCCGTGTTATGCACTTCGAGACCGCGACTGAGACCTTCGGTGCTGTCCATTGCAATGGTTCTCACAGTATTGTCACCGATATGCAGAACAACTTCGAGAACGAGATTGTTCGGTGTATCGTTGATTGAAAGGTTTGTTGTCGTGAGTGCGGTGTAGATCGGCGGAAGTTCAGATGACTCAAAAGCCACATCAACAACCGGGCCTAACACCTGTGTTACTATTCCATTTTTACTCGCCATACCGTGTTCCTTTATCAGTTCATTGCCTCTTTGCCAGAGACAATTTCTGACAGCTCGTTTGTAATTTTTGTCTGTCGTACATGATTGCGGATCGAATTGTAATTTTCAATCAGATTTTCAGAGTTGTTCGACGCATTTTCCATAGCGGTCATTCTCGCCCCGTTTTCACTTATATATGAATGAGAAAGTGCCGCTTTCAGTTGATAGAACACCAACAGCGGAACCGCTGACGCAACCAGTTCTTCCGGAGTGAGATCAGTTGTCATTCCAGAACTGGTGTTCTCACTCTGTTTCATCTCCATGGGAAGCAATTTTTCCGTCACGGTCGGTTGCGTAAGAACCGAAATAAATCGATTGAAAATCATGTAGAGTTCACCGATTTCACCACTTGCGTACCGATCAACCACCGTTTGGGTGATCCGAAGTATATCGCTGTCAGTGAGTCGTTTATCGTTGATATCTATCGAATGAAATAGGGGGAGTTCTTTTTTACGGCAAAAGTTCGCCCCTTTTGATCCGATCGAAGTAAGTTCAAACTCGATTGACCGATCTTTCAGCTTTTTAATCAGTGTCAGAGCCGATTTCAATACCGAACTGTTGTGTGAACCGCACAGTCCACGGTCAGCGGTAAAGATAATAATATGAGCTTTTTGCATATCTTTCTGAGTCATCAAAAACGGGTGAGTACTCTGAGCCCCCAGTTTGGAAATCGCGTTTTTCACCGGCGTTAGATAGCTTTCAAATTTCGCAAGTGCCGCATGGCGACTGAGAAGCTTGCTGAATTTGGTCGAAGCGATCATTTTCATAGCACACATTACTTTCTGCATATTCTGCAGAGAGTTGACCTTGTTGTTTATTTCTCGAATGTTAGCCATTATTAATGATTGCCCGCAACGCGTTTACGCTCGCCAAACCGCACGAGATTTCTGAGATCTTCCACATGTTTCGCTTTCAACCATTCACCTTCAAACGAAGGATTTTGGACAATCTGAGCAATTGCAGAAAGAGCGACCAGATGGAAATGCCGCTGATCCATTGATCCCATAAGGAAGAAAAGAGCCTTCACACTCGGTGCCGCTTCGGAGAAATAGATCCCTTTTTTCGATCGCATAAGAACGAGATTGAACTTCTCTTTTCCATCGACAATGATATGCGGAAGAGCAAAGAACGGATTGATCGCCGTGGAACTATCCTTTTCTCGTTCATGCAGTTTTTCTAGAATAACAGAACTTTCCGGTGAACCAAACAGTTTTGACATTGCCTGAGCGGCATCTTCGAAGAGCTGTGGCATGGTCTCTTTTTTGGTAATGTCCACAATGATACAGTTTTCAACAAGGGTGTCGAATCGATCTTTTTCGATCGTATCGTTACCTGAAATAATCTGTTCCAACTCTTTTTCAAGTGAAGGCGTTGCGATTTCATGAGCAGTCACTCGTTCAATCAACTTAAGCATATTGCGATTGTAACCACTGGCACTCTGAGTCATAGCAAGGGCCATGTTGATCGTGTATCCAGAATCAATGTCTGTAGATGCAGACTCAGGACGGAACTGGCTTTCAAACTGATCATAAATTGCGATCAGTTTCTTCTCGAGTTCATCGGTGATCTTTTTGCTCTCCCGAAGCTCCGCCATAAAGGCCGTTTCATTCTTATCGAGATAGTCAAAGAGTTCACTCTGATAGAGTTTCAGTTTAGCAGTAGGATATTTATCGAATCTCCCTGCAGTTCCCGCCTTGAGAATAATCACCTGTTTGATTACATCAATTGGCTCATATTGTGGTTGTTTGAGAATTTCAGTCAACCGTTCACCGCGATCAAGCTGCTTTTTGGTCGATGCATCGAGGTCAGAAGAGAACTGCATGAAAGCGGCAAGTTCTCTAAACTGAGCAAGATCGATTCGCAGTGATCCGGTGGTTTGTTTCATCGCCTTTATCTGAGCATCACCGCCCACACGAGAAACGGAAATCCCCACATTGATCGCCGGCCGAAGTCCCGAGTTGAACAGAGCTGACTCGAGGAAAATCTGACCATCGGTGATAGAGATGACATTGGTCGGAATATACGCAGACACATCGCCTTCCTGCGTTTCTACAATCGGAAGTGCAGTCAGTGATCCGCCGCCAAACTCTTTGCTCATTTTTGCCGCCCGTTCGAGAAGGCGGGAGTGAAGATAGAACACATCGCCGGGGTACGCTTCGCGGCCCGGAGAACGACGCATCAACAGAGAAATTTCGCGGTAGGCTTGTGAGTGTTTCGTGAGATCGTCAAATATTACCAAGGCGTGTTTTCCGTTGTCGCGGAAATATTCCGCCATCGCCGTAGCTGAATAGGGAGCAAGATACTGAAGCGAAGCAGGATCGGAAGCGGTTGCAGCGATCACCGTGGTGTACTCCATGGCACCGTATTTTTTGAGATGTTCCACGATCTGTACAACCGACGATCGTTTCTGGCCGATCGCCACATAGAAACAGTATACCTGTTCTTCGGGATTGCTGTTTTTCTGATTGATTATCGTGTCGATGGCGATTGCGGTTTTTCCGGTTCGACGGTCGCCGATGATCAGTTCACGCTGGCCGCGACCAATCGGAATCATGGCGTCGATCGCTTTGATCCCTGTCTGAAGTGGTTCGGTAACATTTTCGCGGCTGATAATTCCCGGAGCTTTGACTTCGATTTGGTTGAACAGATCGGTGATGATATCGCCGCCGCCATCAATCGGTTCACCGAGCGGATTGACCACTCGACCAAGAAGTGAGTCTCCCACGGGAACCTGAGCAACGCGGCTGGTTCGTTTTGCCAGATTTCCCTCTTTGACCAGATCGTGATCGGCAAAGAGAATGACACTGACGCTCTCTTCTTCGAGATTCATCGCCATGCCGTGGACAATTTTTCCACTCTCCGATTCAATTTCAACCAGTTCACCCGCCATCACTTCGTCGAGTCCCCACACCGCGGCAATACCATCTCCCGCAGTGATCACCCGCCCAGTTTCCCGTTCAGAAATCGAAGGTTCAAAGCCGGCAATCTCTTTTTTTAAGATATCCAGTATTTCAGTAGGATGTATGTTACTTTTCATTTCTTCCACTCAATTCTACTTGTCAGGAGCCGTTGAGAGAGTTGACGAATCCGACCAATGACGGAGTTGTCGAGAATTTTATTCGCCCAGAGAATTCGATAGCCACCGATCAGCGACGGCACTTCGCGAATTTTCAAATCCGCAATTTTGCCGATTCGCTGTTCCATGTTGTTTCTGAGTTGTGCAATGGTAGATTCTTGTGGCTGTTGAGCAAACTCTGCGGTGACCTGATAGCCGTTCCCGTTCTCTTCGCACACTTTCAAAAATGCTGCCGGCAAAAAAGAGATCGACATAACGCGATCATTTTTCACCATGAGATTGAGCGTGTTCACGGTTTTCAAAGAAACTCGATCAGCAAAAACCAGAGCAATACTTTTTTTCACCGCCGCCAGAGAGAGTTCACTCTTTCCGTAAAACGCTTTCAGTTCCGGAAGTTCTGCAAAAAGGGACTCCACCGTTTTCATATCCGCGATCACGGTTTCCAGTTCCCCCGATTCGGCGGCAGCTTCATAGAGAGCTCGCGAATAACGAACTGCACACATCTTGAATATCATAATGACTCGATCAGTTCTTCAGTCCACATCTGCTCTTTTTCAGTAACAAAGGTGTGACCAATCAGTTTTTCAGAACTCTGGCATACAAGATTTACGATATCTTTCCGCATTGAATCGAATGCAGATTTTCGCTCTTCGCTGATTGCAACACGAGCATCGGCGAGAAGTTTTGCCGCTTCCAGATCTGTTTTTTCTAAGATCTCTTTTTTAAGAACTTCCGCGTCTTGTCGAGCGGTGAGAATGATCTTGTCAGCTTCCTGTGTCCCCTTAGCAATCACATTTTTGTATTCGTTTTCAATGTCAGCAAGGCGTTGCTGAATTGCGGCGGCATTATCCACGGATTGAGATATTGCCGACTCACGATCTTTAATGTTCTGCAAAAGAGTAGGGAACACAAATTTGGAAAGCAGAAACAGAAGGATTCCAAAAGTAATCCAGGTCCAAATCGCCAAGCCAGGTTCGAGAGAAAAAATACCCATGCGTTATTCCTTCACTGCGTTGGTTCTATTTTGAAAAGATTACCAGAAGTGCAATGATTGCACTGAAAAATGCCAGACCTTCGATAAGAGCTGCCATAAGAATCATGTTAGTGCGAATGTTTTTCAACTCAGCCGGCTGGCGAGCAATCGCATCAAGTGCATTTGCACCAATCATTCCAATACCAATTGCTCCACCGGCGGCACCAATACCTGCACCGACAACTGCAATAGCATGAGCTATGCTAATATCCATAGGATCTCTCCAATCAATTAATGTTCACTGCTTGCCATAGTAATAAAGATACAACTGAGTAGCGTAAATACAAGTGCTTGTATCAACGCAACTAACACTTCTAAAGTGAATGTAAAAACCGCGAACGGCACGGAAATCATCACCGCAAAGGGACTGAGTACAAATATCAACACAAGAAACGACAGAATCGCCAAATGTCCAGCGAACATATTGGCAAAAATTCGAAGACTCAACACGCCAATTTTTATGAACAGCCCCAAAAATTCAAGGATCATGACGAATATTCCAATGGGAAGTGGGGCATCTTTGGGGTACATATTAGAAAAAAAGTGAACCACACCCAGATTTTTCAAACCGATAGTGAAAATAAGCAGACCGATAATTATCGAAAGAGCCGTAGTGACATTGATATTCCCCGTGGCCGATTTAAATGCAGGAATCAAACCGAGATAGTTAATCGCTAAGAGAAAAAGAAAGAGTGTAGAAAAAAATGGCAACCACGCTTCGCCCCGTTTGTCGCCCATGATCGGATAGACAATATCATCGCGAACAAAAAGGACGACTGATTCTAATGCTGCGGAAAAGAGTGAAACTTTAAGCTGTCTCTTTTTGAAAGCGGGAACAAAAAGAGCGAGTATCAATCCTGCAGAAAACCAGAGCATGAGAAGGTGAACGGTGATGCCAAAGGGAAGAGTAATTGTGGGAAGAAATGGGAAAAGTTGCAGAGTATTGCTGTTCAGAACATGATGGAAAAGAGCGTCGGAGACATTCGGTTCCGCTTCATTTGCGAAAGAAGCGACAGGGATCAACAAGAATATTTTCAAGAACAAAAGCAAACTATTTCTCATTGGTTATCTGTCCTCAAGCGAATAAGGTTCAACGAATAACAATATCAATATACTTACAACCCTCAGGGAATGAAAGTGTTCATGAGAAAATTGAACGATCTTATGAAAGCGCTGGTGATTTCACTTCAGATAAGGGAAAATTTGTGACAGGATAACTGCGCGAGAAAAGGAGTTCACGTTGTACTCGAACCTTCGGTTCGCCCAGCTCACCGACCACGGTTGCTGAGCTTGCCGAAGAATAGATGAAACAAAATATCCGAAGTTCGAGCCATAATTCTCAGTATGAATATTGCATTCACTATTGCTTCGCGCCCCAAATATGTCATGTTCTGCTAAAACGACAAAGTGATTAAATGACTAAACGAAAGAGAATTACGTTTTGTCGATTAATCGATTAACCTGCGACATATTTGCCCCGCGAAGTAATATTTATTGGCGAGATAGTTTTCTAATATTTCACAGTGCGTTACTACTCAGGTACCACGAAAAACCTTTGTTTTGTAAGTGATTGATATCCCC
>DYSA01000099.1 GCA_020726425.1 Fibrobacter succinogenes
CACAAATGCAATAGCGAAAAACTCTTTTGCAACACCGATCTTTACAAATGCAATAGCGAAAAACTCTTTTGCAACACCGATCTTTACAGATGGTACTCTGGCGGTTGCAGATGGTACTCTGGCGGTTGCAGATGGTACTCTGGCGGTTTAAAAATTACACGGGGGAAGAGGTGTCGATTCAATTACTTCGCGTAGTATAAAGCAGGCGTTTTAAAACTCAATACATGCTACAGAAAACTCGAAAGGAGCGAAAACACGGGTACTATTTTGTGTTTTCACTGTTTTTCATGGTGAGAAATGAGGATCAGTTTTGCCCGGCGGATCAATACAAAGTATCTCAGTGGTCAAGAAATGGATTATCAGGGAAGGGGAGTTTTCGCAAACGCAACAGTTCTCTATAGCAGTTACCGACCATAAATGCAAAGCCTGTGTGATTCGGATCCTTGGTATCATCCACTGAAATCGTACTTTCGTGCGTAAATCCCATGATATGCCCAAACTCGTGAGCGAATATCCGAACAGTATACTCAGAATTGAGATTATAAAAATCGAAATACCTAATCCCCATAAATGAGTGAGACCGAAATGCCCCTTCGAACGTGGGATCATCTTCAGAATACCACACGCCCAAGCCGGCAACTCCAGACACAATTTTCCCCAGAGTAATTGATTTGTGATGGGATATTCGTTCATTGAAGAGATCGCGATTGATCACCGGATTGACACTATCTCCCGCGTGATTGGTGCGATTATTCAGGAGGATATAGGAACTGTCGCGAAGATACCCATTTCTAAAAAGGGAATCGGAAAAGAGCCACGCCAGATTTGCAACTCCCGCACAGTATCTTCGGGCATCAAAAGGAGTAACTCGCCCCCATCTTCCACCATCGTGAAGAACAAATGAAATCGCCCACGGCATGGTTATTTTCTGAAGTTTGGCGAATACGGTATCATCGCTGGTCAAAATCAGTGATGATTCCAATGGCGGAAGTGTATCAAGTGAATCACGAACTGGTCGCCAACAAATCGGGCCATAAATGCGCGTAAACGGGGGAATTGAGTCGAACGTGTAGAGAGCAATCGTGTCGTCGCCGACAACAGATCGCACCGATGTCAGACCAATGGCAGCGGGAGTAAAGTTATCGATCCGAAAATGAGTTGAATCAGCAAGAAAAACAGATACCATCTCATTTGCTCTAAATCCACGAGTTGCCGGCTGAAAAAGGATTGAATCCGGTTCAGAATCAGCGTAGAGTGTTTCGTAGATGAGCTCTGAAAGGGAATTCTCTTCTGCAAATACCATTGTACAAAAGAGAGTGAGACAGAGAAAAAGTGCGCGCATGATCGAGGCTCCAACTTCGAACGATTACAACTGAACCCAATTGAGATAATCTGTGATATCAGCGGGACGTGGAGGATACTTTTTGTGAATCCCCGTGAAAAAATCAAAACCGTTGCGGTCGTACCCGTTGCGGTCAATCCCTTCGGAATCATAGCCATCAACGGTGTAACCTTCGGAATCATATTCTGTTCCCGTGACCGAATGAACGCCCGCATCGGTAAAGCCAAGAACATCGACGTGATCTTCGCTCTTTCCAACACGATCAAATCCGAGTCGGTTATAGAGTGTCCTGGTGTGGCGATTTACCCCTTCGCGGTTGAAATCAAACTCATCGAACCCTTCAACATCGAACCCTTGGGGATCAAAGATCGTTCCCGTTTCTGAGTGAACCCCAAATTCATCGAACTCATTCTCCGGTCCTTCGTACTGTCCAAATTGATAGATATAATTCATTTATGTCTCCTTTTATTCATTCGTTACGGTCACCGAAAGTAAATCAAAAACAGTGCCAGCAGGCAGTTTTTTTAGTAAAGGATTAAGAGAACTACTCCTTAAGCCGCTTGACCACTCGAATCATCTCTTTCAACCAGTAGCCGACAAAAATGGGAACGATAATCGCAATTCGCCAATTATAAGCGTAGGCCGCAACGAAATCTCCGTGAAGGGAAAGCCAAAGTGCCCGGGTCATACCGCATCCCCAACAAGTTTTATGAAACAAACGCACCGATAAGCAGAGCGGTTCACCATTGAATATCAGATGTTCAGGAACGAAAAAAAACGCTGTCGGAATAACCAACAGCGTTATAATCATCAAAATGGAAGCACTATTTTTTGACCAGTGCATTGCCATTGGCATCTTTGTATGAACCGGTAACAATAAAGATCAAATCAACCACATACCAGATTCCACAACCGCCGCCGGTGAGCAATTTCGCAATTCCCAATCCCATTGAACCGGTGTAGAATCGATCAATCCCCAAAGATCCGAGAAAGATTGAGAGAAGAAGTGTCGTAAGCCAGTCTTTACTTTCCGGTGCATTTACATCCGCCATGATATCCTCATTTTGATTAAAAAGAAAATCTATTTGAGCATAATATATCGTTGAAAAACCATAACTTCAAGGGGAATAATAAAATAGACAGACTTCTCACATTTTTATATATCGATTCAACTGCCGCAATCAAGAGAAAAAACTAGAACTTTGGAACCAGATTCGTCGCAACAACCTTCCCCGATTCAGATATACGAACAATAATGGAGGTTGATTGTTCCGGAAGCGAAAAAGATGTTCCCACAAAGTTCGCAGTGCCCAATTTTTCACCTCGAATCGAAAAAAGATCCACCGTATATGATCCAGATTGAGCAAGTGAAATTCTCGTTTCTCCATGATCACGACTCACGTTGATCACCTGCGCAGTGGATCTAATTTCGGGAGAAACCAGTGACACCTGCCCCGCCGGAGTGTAGCTCACCCAGTCAAACTCAACGGAAAAAGTATCTCTGGGTGCTTCGGTGGCTTTTGCATTTGTTACAACTGACCAATCATTTGTGTGCCAAATGTTCATCATCAACGAAGCTTCTTTCTGGGTGATCCGTTCTACTGATCCGCGATAATCCCAGAGAACAATTGTGTCATTTGTTTCAGGATGTAAAATCCACCAGCGAATCTGATCTGATTTCCAGTCAAATCCATAGGTATAGAACTGTTTCGAAGCGTTGAATCCGGGAATTGGCGTGATCGCAGAAGGCACATTTTCCACTCCCGAGAGCTTTGTTCCCACTCCCCCAACGTCTTCTGAATATTCGGTATTGTAGATTATTCCTTTTGCAAGATTAATGATTCGGGAAACTTTGCGACAAGCATTTGAGTTTGGCAGTTCTTGGTGATCGGTCCACGCGGTTAAATAAATAATCGTGGGATCGGCAATGAGCCACTCAAAGTCAATTTCGCTGTTGTCGTAGAGACCATTCTTATTGATATCCGCCGGAAGTTCCGTGTCCCACTGATCGTTGTAGTAGGAGTAAAATCCAACAACACCACCGATATTTGGCTGCGATGTAACCGATGGGATTTTCAGTCGAGCGGCGAAGGTTCCAAAATGGCAACGATCATTACTGATCATATTCGGGCCCTGCCACGCTCCCGGTTTTTCTGCGGGATCCATGGTGAGACGCAGAATTTCAGACGAAGGTTCAACCGTCGATTTCTGCCCCGAAAGCCAAGTGAAATCCGCCATATTTCCGCCGGAACCGTAGTAGAAATTGGTAACGCTCTGTGGATTATTTCCCGCAGAAAAGTCTTCGTTAAAAGCACCCATCGTTGCGCCATTTACCGAAACGCTGAGTGCCAAAAGAGCGGTTGTCACGGATAAGCGAAGTGAATTTGTCATGGAATCCTCCAAAAAAGTAAGTACCGGATCTGTTATGCCGACAAGATACGAATTACTTCATTGTAACACCTGCCCACCACTGAATCACGGGTTTTCAGTGGGATTTTTAGGATTTGAGCAGATCATTGGGGAAAATATCAAGTGATATGGTCAATTATTTGTAGTGAATACTCATTTGCTCGGATCAACATACCGGTTCATGGTTGCTCGAGAAACACCAAAACGAACCTCTGAGGCGGACAAGGGAAAAGAAAATCTTCGGCGTGATGCGTGAGGGATGAGTAGGGGCCGATAGGCGTGCGTATTTCGCACCGAGCGCAGCGAAGCCCGGAGCAAGCCCGACGGTGAGCCTCAGGCGAACCGACACGCCCAAACAACGCAATTGATTGCACTACAATTTAGAGAAGAATCAAAAGAAAAATTCTCACCGCTTTTCCCGATACTCTCGTGGTGAACTTCCAAACTGATCGCGGAAAAGCTTGGTGAACGTGGTGGCATGACGAAAGCCGGTAAACAGAGCGATCTCGGCGATCTGACGATCGGTCTCGCGCAACAACCGCGCTCCTTCGATCATGCGAATCCCGTTGAGATACTCTTTAAATCCCTTGTGGTGAAACTTTTTCAGAAGTTCGCGAATGGTTGTTTCCGACAAACCGGTCTCGTGCACCACTTTCTGAAGAGACATATCGAGGTGAGCGTACTCTCGGCCAAGATACTCTTCGAGAATCCCCAGATCTTCCTTCGCCCGACCGGAAATATCCAGAGGAACAAAGCTCAGCGAACGCGGTTTTTTCATGAAAAATGTCAGGTAAAAGCCGATGATCCCAACCAGTAGGACGAACATAGTTTTCGCTGAGGAGTGTTCAAACCTGATCGACCGAATCTGCATGCGCAGCGGTGTTTCATGAGGTGACAGGGGGTGACTCTGTAAACGAATCTGGCTCATCTTTTTGAGCGATTCGCGATTGCTATTGCCACTGATCTTGTTTTCCGCAAACCACCACGTCGGTGTTTCGAGTTGTTTCAAAGGAATCGAGAGAGTGGAAGAGGTTATGGCATCGACATTTCGTTCAAACAAACGATAGGTCAAACCTTCGTTCCGTTTCGTGAATCCTTCCACAAAGGTGGCGAGCAGAACGGTGAAATTATCGGTAAAGTCTGGTTCGAGGCGAATTTTAATGTGATCAAACCGAGCGACATTCCACATGAGCGAATCTCGTTCAATGCCAATGCCGATATAGGGAAACTCGTGAGTCGCCCCAATGGTATAGCGAAATGCCATGCGCGTTTTCGACCGTTCAAACTGAATCGTTTGGGAACAACTGTCCCCGTAATCTTCGCTGTCCGAGTACGGGGTAATCTTGAGATACTCCTGCGAAGGTTTAACGGTAATCCGGTCTATTCCCAGAGTTATTCCCGCCAGTGTAATACCGGCAAAAATGATTCGAAGTGCTCGTGTCAGTTTCATGAAAATCCTTTTCTAAACAACAAATAAGATAGCTTTCGCCTCGCCGCAAACATAGGAAAGGAACATTGATCTATTTTATCGATCTGCGTGATTCAACCGGAGAGCTCCAATGATCGCAATTCCCCGAGATCTCGTCGAAAAGATTCTTTCCCATTTAAACAGAGAACTTCCCAACGAAGGGTGTGGGTATCTCGCCGGATCGGGTTCGCGAATAACTCATTTTTTCCCCATGACAAACGCAGATCATTCGCCCATACATTTTAGTTTTGTTCCCACAGAACAGTTTGAAATTTCCCGCACAGTTCGTACTCTTGGAATTACTCTCATCGGCGTGGTTCACTCCCATCCCGGCGGATCTGCGATTCTCTCTGCAAAAGATTGTGATCTCGCCGATCCTTCGTTGTTTCAGATAGTGATCGTCCCCGATTCTCAACCAGCTCAGATTGAAGGATTCTGTTTCGCCGATCATTCGTGGCATCTGGTGGAGATTGCAATTCTCGATTGAACCCTCAAAACTGCCACTGCAAACATTTGTCACGGTACTTCTGAACTTAGAACAGCCCGTGCAAAGTGGCGTTCAGAGTCTCGTTTTCGCACAAGTTCATCCGTATAATCGAGTGAGGCGTGATTCTGCGAGCGACACCGTTGCTCAATCGAGCACATTTGATCGGTAAATTCCCGCTGGTTGATCGGGCAGAAAAATCTCGCGCAAACTATTTTAGTGCCATACAAAAGAAAGGATGATCATGGAAACTAGAATCATCGATGAAATCAGCGAATACATGCGACTCGACATCTTTCTCACGCACCACTATTCAGAAGTTTCCCGCAGCCGCCTTCAACAAGCGGTAAAAGACGGAGATATATTGATTAACGGCACGCCGGCAAAAAAATCACACATCCTTCGCCGCGGTGAAGAAGTGGTGATCAACGGTCTCGACGAGATTATCTCCAGTGGCGAAGAGGTGCGGATCATTCCTCAAGAGATGGATCTGGAAATTCTTTTTGAAGATGAAAACTACGTCATTGTCAATAAACCATCCGGCCTCGTGGTTCATCCGGGAAATGGAAATCCCGATGGCACACTCTTGAATGGCCTGTTCTATCACCTTCGCGACAATCCCGGAACGCCACGACTGGTTCACCGTCTCGACAAAGACACTTCTGGCGTAATCATGTGTGCGAAAAACGATCACGCTCACGATCTCATGAGCAAAAAGTTTCAGAAACGCGAAGTGTACAAGGGCTACCTCGGCATCTGTATTGGTCGTTACCCCGATGCTTCGGGAGTAATCGATGCGCCAATCGGACGTTCGCGAATCGATCCGGTGAAACGTACGATCCGTCCCGATGGTCGCCATTCACGCACCGATTACGCTCGACTTTTCTATCAAAGCGGCATATCGCTCATCGCTTATCGCCTTCATACGGGAAGAACTCACCAGATCCGTGTACACTCATCCTACACCGGATTCCCAATTCTCGCAGACAGCTACTACGGCGGTGAAAAAGAGATGGTGAAACGACTGGAGCCACTTGAACGAGCATTTGCGTACCGCGTCTATACAGCGTTCCATCGCCAAGCACTTCACGCGCGCTATCTTTCGTTTGAACATCCCTTTACAGGAGAGAAAACTACCGTTGTAGGGCCGCTTCCGGAAGATTTCCAAAAAGCTATTGCAATGATGGAATTAACAGAGGATAATCTAGCTGTGTTCGAAACGGACACACTCGAAATTCCCTATGAACCCAAAGAACTGAATGACGACTAATTTCTCAAAGGAGAGAACTGTGAAAGCACTTAAAATTACTGCAATTGTAACCGTCGTTTTTGCGATCGTTGCGACAATCATTGTTGTTATTAAAAAATTTGCAGGAAGTGATTGCGGTTGCGACTGCGATTGCGACGATTAACAAGCGCACAAAAGGATTTATATGAAACTGCTCAAAGTTTTAGGAATACTGTTCGGAATTTTTGTGGGATTGATTCTGTACTCGATGATTCGCTACGGATGGTTCCACAAGGTGACAGTGGTCGAAGAGACCATTCCTGCACTGAGTATTTTAGCGGATTCTCATACCGGCCCCTACCAAAATGTAGGGCCGGTGATGGGGAAACTCTACGATGCCGTAAAAAAAGCCGGCGTTTCAGGAACCCGCGGCGTGGGAATCTACTTTGACTCTCCAGAAAAAGTAGCCCCCGAAAACCTTCGCGCTCTCGTGGGACAGGAAATATCAGCAAAAGATTCGGTTAAGATTCAGAAACTTACCACAACGTATCGAAAAATTGAGATTCCCGAACTCAAAGCAAAAGTAGTTCACTTTCCCTATCACGGACAACTTTCAATCATATTTGCTGTGATGAAATCCTATCCAGCCCTACAGTCAGCCTGTGGCGATTCAATCACCGCCGCTTCGATTGAAATCTACGATATTCCCAACAAAGAGATTATCTTTGCGATTCCACAAAATGTTACTCGTGAACAGCAGGAATCATGGCTGAGTACTTTC
>DYSA01000688.1 GCA_020726425.1 Fibrobacter succinogenes
ACGGCTCGCCGTGCCCCTACACAATTGCGGTGTGATTTATTGAATACTTGCACAGCCTCAAGACGCTTGGAACGAGTACTGTAGCTAACGTTGTTAAAAAAACAGATGAGTAGTTACGAATAATCAAAGGATAGATAATGATAAAACTATGGATACTCAGTTTCACCGTTGTGCTTCTGGCAGGGTGCGCCAAGGATCAGCCATTCAAAAAACGGTTCTTTCGAATCTCCACGATTACCGATGCTACAATTTATGAGAAATCATCATTTCTGAACCCTCAATCCACCGCGGTTCAGGTCGAAAAAACCTTTGCGCGCATGGATTCAATCATGGTTGATTGGGAAAACCGATTTTCCCCCAAGGAAGGTTCGGAAATATATGCAATCAATCACCGAACCAGCGATACGGTGACCGTATCTCAGGAACTCTACAATATTCTCGATACGGCCCTCGCTTTCGGTGACTCTACCGATGGCTATTTTGATATCACCATGGAACCGCTCAAAACGTTCTGGCAGCCCGAGTGTGTCGAATGCACGGGGCCAACCGCGGAACAAGAAAGTACCACCGAGTTTCTCGCGAAAACACTTCCTCATATCAATTACAAACTGATTCAACTGATTCCCGAAACGCGTCGGGTAATTTTTCACGACTCTCTAACCACTATCGATGTGGGTGGTATTGCAAAAGGGTTTGTGCTTCACCGCATTCAGGCCCTTTTGGATCAAGAAGGGTACAAGAATTATCTGGTCAGCATTGGCGGAGATATCATTTTTCGAGGAAATAAACCGAATGGAAAACCGTTCGTGGTGGGAGTACAAGCACCGCGATCCGATGACACTCTTCTCTGTAGTTTCCCCGTGGATTCGCGATCGGTTATCACCAGTGGCGACTACGAACGGTTCCGTATTACGCCAAACGGGAAACGGGTTCACCACTTGTTCAATCCCAAAACCGGGTACTCCGCCACGGCAAATATGAGCGTAACCATTCTTATGGATGATCCACTTCAAGGTATTCTCTGGTGCAAGGCGTTGTTTGTTCAACAAGCTCCCGATGCGATTGCATACGCCAAGAAAAAAGGGTTCGAAGCCATGGTCGTCGATAGCGTGGGGAATACGTATCGAACCGACGGCTTTCCGAAATAAAGGGATACAGTGATAAAGAGATTTAAAACGGAATAGGTGGATGCATCTGTTCCGTTTTTGTGTTATACTCGTTCCAAGCGTCTTGAGGCTGTGCAAGTATTCAATAAATCACACCGCAATTGTGTAGGGGCACGGCGAGCCGTGCACACTGTAATGATGTT
>DYSA01000100.1 GCA_020726425.1 Fibrobacter succinogenes
ATTAAACCATCTTTGTTGAAATCACCGAGGAGTGCAGTGTTATAGCTCCAGCTATAGGCGGATGTTCCCACAGGAAGAACCACTTTTTTGCCACTCATATCTAACGGCGTTTCCGCGAGCGTAACGGTAATTTTTTCACCGCTCGCTGGTTGATTATTCAGCTGAATGGTCGCACCAGTAGCTGTTTTTGAAACAACCGTATAGGTGAAACTTTTTGATACCGAACCGGTGACAACCAATGATTTATCGGTAAATGATGCCGTATCAAGAGCGTATCCACTAAAGGCAATCAAAATGGTCGAACCTTCATAGCCAGTAACTTTTGATCCCGCTACAGGTGACACCGCAGCTACTTGCATCGATGCCGTATTGTTCACACTGAAATAGTTCGACACCGATGGAACCCCAGCGCCAGATGCATCGCTCGGGGTGAGCAGTATGCGAAGTGAATCTGCACGAACACCGGGAAGAGTAAGAGAACTGTTCCAAAGAATCGAACCGGTATAGCCAGCCTTGAGGATATTTGTTGTAACTCCGATCAATGCAGTTGAAGGAATGGTTGCGAGAACCGTATCACCGCGCAAAAGAGAAAGAGTAAACGAAAGAGGATCATCAGTCGCATCCGCAAGAACGTACGGGATTTCGATTGTTCCTGCAACGAGTTCTGCAACAGGTCCAACTTTCTGACATACTGGTACACCAGGAGGTGAAACAGCAATAGTATACTCAACTACATCTTGAGCTCCCGAAGGATCCCTAACCACGACAGAAATTGTATTCACTTTTCCAACAAAGGAAGTATCGGGAGTCCACGAAAGTACACCTGCGGGAGTAATCGTTGCGCCTGTCGGGCCTTTTGCGATTGCAAAGGTGAGCACAGTGTCATCGACATCAGCTGCGGTAAGAGCGGTTGTGAATGGAACACCTGAAATTGCAGAGAATTGATTTACCCCAGTGAGTACCGGTGCGTCATTGACTGGAGTCACGACAACTTTAGTATTCAAAAGTGCCGCAAGTGAATCCGGTTTATTCCGGAAATAGGCAGAGAGGATCAGTGCAGTGTCTTTTGCGCCATTCAATGGTGTACCGGCAAGAATATATTGACCGGAACTGTTTTTCTGAAGTGACAACCACGAAGGAGCTACATCAAGTCGAATATCGAATGTCGCAGCAGGATCACTAATTCCATCGAAACTGGTTTTAACTGCACATGCATAAAGAATATCTTCTGTTGCAGATGTCGCCACAGATGATGCTATAAACTGAAGTGGTGCATACTCTTTTTTAGCGGTAACGACAAGATTAAGAGTATCACTCAAACCACCTGCATCGGTAGCAACCACCACCACGTGAGCATCCGTGGTGCTCATGGTTTCTGTTTTCAAAACACGAGGATCTTCGGCACTCACATAAAAACCACTCGGAATGGTGATGTATTTATAGGTTAAAGCATCCTGTTCCGGGTCAATTGCTTGAGCTGTATATGCCCATTTTGAACCAACGGGAACAATCACACTCGTGTCAGAAGTAAAGATTGGCGCTTCATTAAAGATCATCGAGTACACCATGGGCATTTTCAAATAGCCAGAGTAGATGATCGAAGAAGCATCTTTCGCAGTGCCGGCAAAGGGAAGACCTACCACGGAATGAAGATTCGCAGTCGCGGAACTGCTTTTGGCTGTTCCTGTGGATGGGAAAAGCTGATAATTGGTAGCAAACGTCGAAGAAACTGCACATGCAATACATGCGAGGGAACGGAGAGAATGTTGTATCATTTTGTTACTCCTTTTACGCTTGGAAGAAGTGAAACAATGCCTGCTTGCAATTTTGCGAGTGGGGCCGTTGTTTCAGCTCCACTTTTATCAACTGAAGTCAATGCCATGCTCGAAAGGGTGACGGGAATTTGCGATTGAGCATCCGGTGTACCAGTAACTTTTCCATAAATGGTGCAGAGTGCGACGGTACCAGATAGAATGGTGCTCGGTTGTGCAATCCCTTCAACGCGATTACGATCTACAACAACGAGCCCACTAGCAAATGCTGTAGAAGCTTTTACTGAATCGATGGTAAGATTTTGAATAACCGAAGTAAATCCGCTAAACGCCACCGCCGACTTTGCAAAAAGTTGCATCACCACTGAACTTCCAACGGTAGAAACAGTCTGATAACGCGGAGAGAGATATCCCGCTGTAGCCCCAAGTGCATTAACCGTAAATGGAACCGAAAGAGTATCGGTATACAATTCTCCATTTTTAGACCGTACAGATAGTGTATAAGCACCATCACTGAGGAGTGTATCAATGGTTGACGCGACAAACAATGAAGACCACCCCCCATTATTGAATTGGTACTCAAAACCAGTAAATGCCCCCGTGGCACTCCAGCTAACCGCACAAGTGTCAGTGGTTAATTCGGTGTTATCAGGAAGAGAAAACCCCGCAATTTTCGCCGGAGGAACGGTAGTATCTGCGATAACTTCAGGCTCTTCCCAGCATGAAGAGAATAGAGAGGCGAGACATGTAACGCCAAGTAAGCGCAGTTTGATTTTAGGCACACAAGCCCCTTTCATAATTACAAAATGTGATTAAATCACATACAACGATCTTGTCAACTTTGTGACAGGTTCGTATTATATGTTATTGCAAACACAACATGGCACAGACAATCACACTATAACACATTTTTCATATTCAGTTGAAGAGATTGAAACATGATTATTTGCGATATATCTTCACGCGCATGACTTCTAATACAAGGATTACCAATGGAAAGTACAATCGCGTTTCTCGCCCTCATCGGGATCGTTACGATTCCACCACTCTGGTTTTTGTTCAGAGATATTCACAAAAATCGGCGGGAGAATGAACTTCGCGTTGCCCCTTTCCCCGAAGAGTACTGTGTGATCCTTGAGGAGCAGTTTCCTTTCTACAAGAGAATCCCCGAATCACTAAAAGCGGAACTTCACGGGGATATTTTGATTTTTCTTGAAGAGAAACGGTTTGAAGGGTGCAATGGGTTTGAACTAACGGAAGAGAAAAAACTGATCATCGCCGCTCAAGCCTGTGTACTTCTGCTCAATCACACCCAATTACGTCTACCCCAAACTGACCACGGTTCTGGTCTATCCCGAAGCGTATGTTCACTCACAGCCCGTTATCTCCGAAGCGCAAAGAACGGAAAATGACACGCCGGTAGCGGGACTCTCCTATAGTTACGGAGTGGTAAGTCTCGCGTGGGATCACGTGATCGGTGGCGCTCGCAATGGCAATGATGGCAAAAATGTGGTATTCCACGAGTTTGCTCACCAACTTGACAACGAAGGAAATACCATGAACGGTGTGCCGAGGTTAGAATCTTCAATTGCGCAAAAGTGGGTTACTACGGTGGATCGGGAGTTCAAGGAGTTTATCCATCGGATTCATCACAACCACCGCGATGTAATCGACGAGTATGGTGCCACAAATCCGGCAGAGTTTTTCGCGGTCACCACGGAAACTTTTTTCGAAAAACCAGATCGTCTTGCCCGAGAGCACCCTGAACTTTACGCTATGTTCCAAGAGTTTTATCGCGTTGATCCTCGAGAGTGGGAGTGAGTGACGCGGAACTTTGCAATAGTCTCGGGAACAACTCGTCACTTTCTGTACAGAACTGCCCATGACACACATGAGCTAAATATTGTTCCGAACAAAAAACTCCGTAATGACTTGCTATTTAATTGACTAAAACTCTGGAAACAGAAATACGTTATCAAAACAGCCGAACAGTTCGATTTTCTGTGCTATATTAGTTTCAGACAGGAGAACCGTATGAACAATCTCTTTGATTACCGCGATTACCGCGACTTCCTTAAAGACCGAATTGCGGAGCTGAAAAAAGCACGGATCAAGGTGAGTTGTCGCGCAATTGCCGCGGAACTGGGAATCAACTCCGCTGGTCACGTATCGCAAATGATCAACGGAACTGCGGTGATCACTGATGCGATTCTGCCGGCGTTCATGGCAATTTTCCAGATCACCAAAAAGAACGAGCAGGAGTACTTTGCTCTTCTTGTTCGC
Source organism: Fibrobacter succinogenes (assembly GCA_020726425.1). Classification (GTDB taxonomy): domain Bacteria; phylum Fibrobacterota; class Chitinivibrionia; order Chitinivibrionales; family Chitinivibrionaceae; genus JAIFMU01. The sequence continues at coordinate 4,056 of DYSA01000100.1, forward strand.
TATCATCAAACTGGGCCCATGAATGAAAAACGGGAACTACTCAAACAGATCGCCGGGAAATCGGGAAAACGGGGCGTGAAAGTAAGTCGCGACCAATACGAGTTCTATCAAAAGTGGTACTACGCAGCAATCAGAGATATCCTTGACATTGCTCCTTTTTCGGGGGATTATAAAGAGTTGGCTCGCATGGTTGAACCGGCGATCACTCCTCAGGAAGCGCGCACTGCGATCCAGATTTTAGAACGATTGGGAATGATTATCCGCGACGATGCAGGAGTGTACCGCGCGGTCTCGAAAATTCTCGAAGCTGATTTCGCCGAAGATTCCCGGGTGGTACTCAGTGGATATGCCGATGCAATGATCACTCAGGCACACCACGCACTGAACCACATGGAACCTTCGCAACGATCAATTTCATGGGCGGGATTTTCTGCTTCCGAAGCGGGATTTGAACTGATCCGTGATGAAATTCGACTGTTCCGCGATCGCATTATGGAGATCGTTGAAAAAGATACGGAAGCTTCTCGTGTGTACCATCTCAACATTCACTGTTTCCCCCTTTCAAAAGATTTAGGGAAGGCTTGCAAATGAATACTCCGATCAACAAATTGCGAATCATGCTTGCCGCACTAAGTGGACTCTTCATTCTTTCGTGCGGATCTCCCTTTGGCGAAGTCGCCGGCACGGGGCAGCAAGGGGAAGCAAAAATTATTGGAATCGCCATGACTTCGAACGGAACAGCCGCGTCCAATCAACTTCTCACAGTGGCAGACGAAGGATTTGTCGTCGATCAAGGATCAATTCGCCAGAGATCTTCTTCGGCGATCGATACCGTTTTCACTGATGATCTGGGGAGATTCGAAATCATCGTTTTGCCGGGCCAAAAGGTAACGATCTCCGGAAGAATCAACAATGAGTTTATCTACCTTCCTTCGGTGAGTTCAGAATCGGGAAGCACAGACCTCGGGTCGGTTACTTTTGCGCGGGGCACGGAAATCACGCTCTATCCCTGGTGGAAAAACGACAGTATCAACGATAAGTTCACGGTAAAGGGAACTGAGTTTGGCTATGCGATTCCCGACAGTGCAGTTTCAACAATCTGGGTGCCTTCGGGAACAATCGAACTGGTTCATTACGACAAAGCGGGAACCACGACCATTCCCTTTGCCGGATCCAGCGGATCTTCTGAAGGTTCGATTGGTGATCCCGAAAAATGGGGTCACTCCAAACTCGATTCGGTCTACATATTTCCGGAAATGGCGGTGGTCATGGATCCAATAACACTTATTCTTCCGCCAGTTTATTCCGACGGAACCTACTACGCAGTCATAAACTGGGGAGATAATACTCCAGAAGTTAAAACCGAACCTAACAAAGTGGTTCACAAGTTTGTCACCACGGGAACATTCACGGTTGTAGCAACTCTCTACCCGTTTGTTCAGAAAGAACCAGCTCTGAAAATAGAACCGATACGACGGGATACACTAACTATAAAAATTACCGAGAATGGAAAGGACTCGACAGGAACCACGATTTCAAACAATACGACCGATTCGATTCAGAAGAAATAGAAAACAACGTCCTTTTAAACCGATATGGAGACCCAAATGAAACGTAAAATTGCTTTTGCAGCTCTTGCGGCAACCGTTATGATCAGTTGTACCGAACAGAAAATTGTCGAACCAGCGGGAACCACTGCAACCGGTGATATTCTTGTTGCTATGAACTTTGACAAAAATGGCACTCAGATTTCCGATTCAACGCACGAAGCTGTTGCGATTGTCACCAGAAAAGATGGGAAAAAAGATACCTGCAAACTGGATATCAAACAGGATCAGGTTTCCGGTTTGATCAAAAACGTCGATGGAAAAGACACGGTCAAAGTTGATGTCGAAGTGTATGACAAAAACAATACGCTGTCCTATAAAGGAACTGACATTGTTACCAAAAAAAGTGAATTCGAATACCACACCGCCGATGGTAATCTTGCGGACGTGAAAAAAATCGAAAAAAACGATTTCACAAAACTTGACTCTTCCGCCACGGGAATGGAAAACCTGATCAGCGAAGATATTTTGATGAAATACATTCCCCTCTTGGCGGATATGTACACCATCGATTCGGCGACTCTGCAAACGTTGATCAAACAGGTGATTAGCCGCAAGTGGACTGAACAAGATCTCTATCTCATCGAGTCATTTATCAAATTGATTATCGATGCCCAAGAGTCGAACATTGATTACGTTGTTGTCAACGGTGACATTATAGGATTTGATCCCGATGGCACCATTACCGATCCTGTTGTGGACAATACCGATCTCTGCTATGAACAGACCACGCAAATGATCGCATCTGTGGCAAAAGAGTATAAGATCAGCAATGATAAGCTCTACATGGCAGTGAAAGAAAATCATCCGGAACTCTTTGGAATGTGGCCGAACTCTGCAAAAGAGAACGCGTATTTGATTATTCTGGATGAAGCGAAAAAAATTCTTGGTTATGATACGAATGATTCTTCAAACGTGAACGACTCTACCGTTTCAAATGATACCACTGGTATTACTGGGTGCTACACCGAAGCACAGCTCAAAGAGATTGCGATTTCAGAAGCAAACGCTCACAATGTTTCCGGTGAAAAACTTCTCGGCTGGCTTCGCGAAAACGGATTTTTCAAGAGCCAGTACAACTTTGGCCAGAAAGAACTCGTCGAAAGCTGGATCAAAAAAGGGATCATGTCGATATCCTCAACAACCGTTGACTCTTCGAACGTTGACCCGGTTGTGGTCTACTTAACCACCGATGAGATCATGCTCATGGTTCAGAATATGGCTCGCGAAAACAACGTGAATGGCGATGAATTGATGAGTTATCTCAAACTTTCAACGCCACTGTTCAGAGAAAAATGGACAACGGATCACAAAGATAAAGTTCTGTTTATTATCAAGGATGGAATTGCGTCTCTTCAGAACGGTTCAACAACCGACACCACCGTTGTGGCGATTGTAACCACCGAAGAGATCACGGCGATTGCAAACAAGATGGCGCTGAACAGCAATATTTCTGCAGAAAAACTGATCAGTTATCTGCGCACAGGAACAAAACTCTACACTCAGTCGTGGTCAACGGCTCAGTATGGAGAGATCGAAGTGATTATTAAAAATGTGATCGCCACTCAGTTTTCAAACGGAACGTCTACGGAAACCAAAACCGGTGCTGGCAATTCGACAATTGATGCGAATGGAACAGTAACCGTAAAGAAATAAACTCATTCGGTATATTTCTAATTCGCGAAACTTCGGGCGGAACAGAGATGTTCTGCCCGTTTTTTGTGCACTCCACTCAGAAATTCCCAAACCGATATGAGGTATGTATTTCGTGGCATATTTTAAACCCCCGTGAAATATGAATAACCAAATCAAGACAGGGATTTTACCATGAACATTCGCATTGCCAAAAATGAAGATATCCCCACTCTTTTCAAACTGAACCGACCAGTGCAAAAAATCCATGCGGAAATGTATCCTCATATTTTTCATGCTGAACCGGCATTTGATCTTTTTGAAAAGGATTTTACCGAATATCTGGCGTAACTACTCAGGTGTTAGCGGGGGACAAAAACTCGCTTCAGCACTCGTTCCC
>DYSA01000689.1 GCA_020726425.1 Fibrobacter succinogenes
TGACCTCACAGCCGAAACAGTTCCGTGAGTGGATCCAAAGGTGACGGAGAGATTTGTTATTTCAAGAAGTGCCATTGTTTTTCCTTATTTTTTTCTGTTGAGCACTGAGATAACCACCTGTTTTACCGTATGCATCTCTTCCGGTTTACTCACGGCAATAAAGAGCGTCAGTGAAGCAAGCGAATCACTGTCAATCCGTTTCGTTCCAGAATCGGTATAGAGGAAATTGTTTCTGTCCATAAAATAAAGAAAGCACGCAGCCGCAATTCGTTTATTTCCATCAGTGAAAGAGTGGTTCTTTACAATGAGATAGAGAAGCACCGCCGCTTTTTCTTCAAGCGAAGGATAGAGTTCATGTCCATCAAAACTTTGGTAAATCTGACGAACGGAACTCTCAAAGCTGTGATCTTTGGGTTTCCCAAACAGTTCCGAAGAGAACTCCGTTCGCATGGAATCAATAACGTGTAAATATTCTTCAACAGAAATCAGTTCTGCCGGTTGTGCCGTTTTTCCCGAAAGGTCAAGGGTCTGATGGTCATAATCATCAATAAGTGAAAGTCCATCAGAGAACTGCTCTAAAAGCCTCGCAAGATTCCCCGCTTCGATAATAAGACCCGCGCTTTTCTGTTCGATTGATCGGCGAAGTATTGCGATGCCATTTTTTAGATGCTGAAGTTCAAGATTTTTTTCGGCAAGCCGTTTTTCATTTATTGCGTACCCATTCACCAGAAACTCTTTGAGGCGCGCGGTTGCCCATTGGCGAAACAGTGTTCCCTGCCTTGAGTTTACCCGATAGCCGACAGATAGAATTGCATCGAGATTGTAATACTCAATTTCTCGATAAATGGTTCTTCCACCTTCAGTTTGAACTGTTGCATTTTTTGCAACAGTTGCCATGAAGTCCAATTCACCTTCTGCAAAAATCTTTTTTAGATGTCGGGATATTACTGATTTATCACGCCCAAAAAGCGATGCCATCTGGTTGAGTGAAAGCCAAAAGGTTTCAGCTTCGAATTGAACTTCTACCTGACTCTGGTTTAGTTCATTCTGATAAATAAGAATTTCATTCATGATAATTACCTTTTCTCAAGATCCCGAACTGTCGCAAATATTGCGGCAGTTCGATTTATCTGTTGTCGCAATTATTGCACAAGTTCCCGAATATAAACCGTTTTTGTGAAATACTGATTCAACTGTTCTGTTTTAATGATTTTGAAATTCAGAATCTGATCTAACGATCCAAAGAGTTGAGCTCCCGATCCGAGAACCTTCGCAACCGTGGTTATTCTCATTTCATCAATCAGATCT
>DYSA01000690.1 GCA_020726425.1 Fibrobacter succinogenes
GACAGCGAATCGGCGAGCCCCGTTTCATTATCATTGATCGCCTCAGAAATCACTTCTTGAATGACATAATACGGAACTCCTTCAACTCTTTTTTCTGACAGAAATTCTACCAAAACCCCAAAGGCAACGCGAGGATTAACATGAGTTCTACAGAGCATATTCTCTTTTGAAACCAGCAAGTTACGCGCATGTTCATCAAATGGTTTAAATCCAAAGAGAGTTCGAATCATCTCCTGATGCTGGCTGTTTGTTGTACGAATGTATTTGGTTTGTAGATCAACTTGTTCAGATTCATACCCCAGAATTTTCGTAGCTGCAGTGATGTCACGCGGTTCAAATTTTGCCACAGCGTAAAAGCGTGACGTAATTTTGAAATAGGCATATTGAAGTAAGAATCCGACCTTGTTTGTTGGGGTTCGAATTGCTTCAAGATTCTCTTTCAAAACGGTGGTGATGTGAAAGGCACTTTTGCGTTCCTCACCACTGAACTGCGGTGGTGCATCATATATCTTGATTTCATTGGGATGCAGAATCTTGATACGAGACATTGTTACTCCTTGGCTAATCAATCGACCGTCATTGTCGCCAATTTACGACTATGTAAACGGTTGATCAAAATAGCCAAATTCTGGCGATTGTAGGAACAAAAAAGGTTTTCATGGCAACAATAGGATACATACGGGTTAGTACAGATCATCAGGATCTTGAAGGGCAGAAACATCTGCTCTGGCAGTACGCTCACGAACATAAAATTCTGATCGATGAGTTTATCGAAGTAGAAGTATCTTCAAGAAAAGACACAAAAACCCGTCGCATTGACGAGCTTCTTGAAAAGGCGCAAAGTGGAGACACATTGATAGTGGCAGAGCTTTCTCGTTTAGGACGGAACATGCTGGAAACGCTCAACATAATCAACACGATCAGCGAGCACGGAGTTCAGATAATCTTTATTCGTCAGCCGGAGTTATCGACAAAGGGCCCTCAGGAAAATCTTCTTTTGGCGATCTACTCATACTTTGCAGAAACCGAACGGACATTCATATCGATTCGGACAAAACAAGGACTCGCCGCAGCAAAAGACCGCGGGGTGATTTTAGGAAGGCAGAAGGGAAGTAAGAACAAGAAAAGTCGCCGACTGGATCCATTCAAAGATCAGATCGCCGAGCTGCTCACCAGAGGTCTGACGATTAGCGCAATTCAGAAAATGGTAAATCCAGAGTTGCCTGAACCACTATCGTACAGTTCTTTCAAATTTTTGCCTCTTCACCAGAATTCGTGGGTAAACCTTGGCTCAGGTAATTTTCCAA
>DYSA01000006.1 GCA_020726425.1 Fibrobacter succinogenes
AAAAAAATGGAACCCCGAAGAGTTCCATTTTAGATTCAATCTGAACTTGATTGATTATTTTTTCAGTGCATTTTTCAACATGAAAGCAAAATCACTTTCACCAGATGCAGCTTTTGCATCCTGTTGTTTCATGTATTTCATCGCTTCATTGCGATCATTTCCACCGCGTTCGCCACGTTCTGCGCGTACTTCAACAGCTTCAACAGCACCGTATGCAAGTCCGATTTTGCGAGTTGCAAGATCAAGTGTATCGATAGTTACTTCGATAACATCACCTTTTTTAACAGATCCGACCTTGTCTTTACCAATGCGACGGTTCGGAAGAAGTCCAGTGATATCTTCATCGAGATCAACAAAGAATCCGTACTCTTTCTGATCTGCAACAGTACCAGAAACAACGGTACCTTCAGCATATTTAGTTGCAACAGCAGCCCAAGGATCCTGTGAAGCATCTTTCATTGAACAGTCTACTTTGCGATTTGCAAGGTCAACGGCTGTGATAGTAACTTTTACTGACTCACCTTTTTTGCAAATATCAGAAGGTTTGCGAACGCGTCCCCATCCCATATCTTCTGTGCGAATAAGACCTTCAACACCAGCAAAGAGACGAACAAATGCACCGAAACCAACAAGGCGAGTCACAACAGCATCAACCTGGTCACCCACATTAAGTTTTGTTACTTCAGAATCCCATGGATCATTCGCAAGACGTTTCATAGAGAGCGAAATGCGACTATCGCGAAGTGGCTCTTTTTCTTCTACAGAAATTACTTTAACAGTGATCACATCACCAGTTTTAACAATCTGTTCAGTCTCTTCATCACGATCCCATGAAAGTTCAGAAACGTGCACAAGTCCTTCGATACCACCAAGGTCAACAAACGCGCCAAAGTTAGTAGTGCGAGTAACTGTTCCGCTTACTGGCTCACCAGAAACGATTGTTGCTTTGATCTCTTCAATTTTTTCTTTGATATCACCAGAGAGAAGTGGGATACGAGTTAAAACGATATTATTTCCGCGGTTTTCAATACGGCTCACGATAAATTCAAAAGTTTTACCCATGTACGATGCAGGATCTTCTGGGTATTTAAGATCGATTGAAGAGAATGGACAAAACGCTTTTTTACCGAGAACAGTAACGTTAAATCCACCTTTGTTCATTCCCGAAATACGTCCTTCAACAGGAGTTTCCTGGTCGAGAATATCGCGAAGAATCTGTTTTGAAGCTTTCCCTTTTTTGAGACTCTTGGAAACGATTGTTTCATCATCTGTAGAAGAGATAACGTATAGTTTGAGTTCATCGCCAACTTTAACAGTACATTCACCTTTATCATCAAGAACTTCAGACTTCGCAAGAACAGCTTCATTTCTCAGTGAGATGTCTACGAACACGGATTCGTCACTGATAGAAACAACTTTCCCGGTTACTTCAGAACCGAATTCAGCGCCAACAGAAGGCGTTTTTCCTTCAAGTGCTGCCATCATTTCCATCTGATTATTCTGCTCTTCTGAAAGTGCAGTTCCTTCGTTCACGAATTCTTTAACGTCGCTCATTTCGACTCCTCACCTATAATTCACTGTTTTTGTTACTATTTAATTTACTGAGACAAAGGGTTTTTTAAAATCCCTGAAGTCCACAGCACCGGGTACATACCGGCATAAGTCCTTTTTCCATTTCGGAACGGAACTTTTTGTACTTTTCACCATTCCAGATGTCGTAGAATGCTGTATCATTGATATTTCCAACGGTATAGTCTTGGTAATCACGACACGGTGTTATCGTTCCATTAGGAGAAACTTCAACTACGTGGTAGATACTTTGACATTTGTGATATCCCACATCCCAACTATGATCGTCGTAGTAGCGTTTGATATCTTTTTCCGTATAAATATCGGGAAGAATCTGAGGAACTGATTCACGTCCTTTAGAAATTTCCATGATTTTTGCAATTTGATCTGCGGTAATTTTGGGATCCACATCATTAAAACACGATTTGAGATACCCTTTATGATTATGCGGTTCAAATCCAAAACGATCTGCAAATACTTTTTCATGCTGAGCAGCGCGCTCTTCAGTGATAAACCACCCATAGTAGTATGGGTGAAGCTGGGTTTTATCAGCAACAAGCTCATGGATTTCAGCAAGATGTTCATGGTTGATATTTGAGATTACCGTAATTGGCACAACAAACGGCATCTTAAGGCCTTTACGTTTCTTAATCTCATCAACTTTATCGATAACACGCATAACTTTTTCAAAATTGTCGGTTTTCCCATTTTTTGCAGAACGCAGTGTGTTCTGAGATTCTGCATCCCATCCATCGAGAGAAAGGAAAAGAATATTCAGGGCACCGGTATCAATCAAATCTTCGAGAATTGGTTCTAAAGCCTGAGCATTTGTTACCACAGAGCCGTAGAGTTTGTGCTTACCAAGTTCTTGGAAAAGCGGAAGAAGCGGTTTCCAAAGAGTTGGTTCACCACCCCAGATGTAGTACACCGGCTTATCGTGGCGAGTTTCAACGATCAATCTTTTTACAACATCAAAATCAAGCTGTTCAAGCTTTTCACCGGCATCCTGTTTAGCGCGAAGGTGCCCATTTTCTCCCCACTGTCCACAGGATGAACAAGCAAGATTACACACTTCGTTTACGCGAAGAGAAATTTGGCTGATTGGCATTTCCGTATCAGCTGAATGCTTTTTCATATAGCGACGGTAGGGAAACTGAAGAATCGAGGTCATGTGAAAGTCTTTTACCAGAGCTGGCAGTAAATGCTTAAATACAAATTTATTAGGGATTACTGCTTTACCATTAAACTGAGCCATTTTCATCTCCTCCTTATTACAAGACGGGTAAAATATATTCGAGTTGCCACGTTAGCCGTCACAATTTTCTATGCTTTGACCGCAGGAATCTGCGTCGTGGATCCACTTGAAGTTCCATACTGTTCTACTCGGTTACGACCACGATCCTTTGCACGATAAAGTGCTTTGTCCGCTTTTCTGATCAAATCTTCTTGCCGAGTTGCATCTTTGTCATACACAGCAACACCAAAACTCATTGTCACGGTGATTTTTCCACCAGCCGGTGTTGTGAACGGAATTGCGGCAATCTTTTCTCGAACGCGATTCGCAGTCTCAACGGCTTGATTTCCATCGCTTCCAAACAAAACTAAAGTGAACTCTTCGCCACCATATCGAGCCGCATGATCGACACCTTCGCGAACACCGCTCTCCAAAGTCTGAGCAATTATTCGCAAAACTTCATCTCCAAATCGATGACCGTGATTGTCGTTCAACGATTTAAAATGGTCGATATCACACAACACCAACGAAAGCGGGTGTTTTTCTTCACGTCGTTCATAGTGTGAAGAATCAACCCCATCGGGAACAGTTGTCAACATCAAACGGTGAGACCGTGCAATTGCTTCACGAAGAAGGTGCTGGAACTGACGGTGATTGTACAGTCCCGTCAACCCATCGCGAATTGCAAGGTGCTCTTGTTGCTCAAGAATGCGAATCTTATCAAGCGCTACGCCGGCAACCATCACAATTCGAGAGAGTGTTTCCATAATATTATTGCCATACACATCGGGACGATCAGACTCTAAGAAAATTACACCGTACGATCTTCCCAGCGGAAGTGCTGCGAACGATGCAAATGTTCCTCGCGGATGATCATTTTCACTGAATACATAGTCGGTAGTACCATTAAAATTCCTCGCAAATGCCTGCTGAGACATGAGTACCATCGCCGCGATAGAACCTTCGTGAAGCTGGAACCTGTCACCTTCAGCGACACCTCGCGCATCACCGACAACTTTTGTAATAACTGCAAATCGGTCGTGTTCGTTGTTTTGAAACGATAAAGTACAACGAGTAAATGAGAACAACTCGCCGACAACGCGGATCAATTCTTTCAATAACTCTTCGCGATTTTCAATCATGAGCAGCCGTTTTTCAAGAACTCCAATGGCGTGGACTTTTCCATGCATCAACTGGAACTGCTTATATAAGTACGCATAATAGAGCAAATTACCGGCAATTTGACCAATGTCAACCAGCCAATCGAGATTCTCTTTGGTAAATGCATTTTTTTCAGTCGATTCAACCATGATGAATGCAGAAGCTTTCACCGCGCCAACAGGGGCGAGCATGAGAGATTTAATTCCACCGTTTTTAATATCATAATGAGCAATTTTTCGACTCCCCACATCATCGAGCAAAAGTTCCGGGAATCCGTCTTTACAGTAAATACCCAGAAATCCTTCGCCGGGAACAACGGTTGCACGAGAGTTAAATCCCGTATCTTTTGTAATATGAGCACGCAACTGAAATGTACCCGCTGAAGCAGGCATGTACAGCGCAACAGTATGTGGTTGAAATTGTTCTTTTACGAGAACAAGTATTCGTTGAAGATTTTCTGTAATTGAATTTTCAAACGAAACCCATTCACTGGTGATGTAGTGCCCGGTTAGAACTTCCGTAGAATCTCGAGTTGTATCTTTCGAAGCTTCCCGCTCTGCTTCAACCACAGTGTGAGTAGTAGTAGGCGTTGCTTCTTCCTCTTCATCACTCTCTTCATCTGCACTCTGAGAATGAACAACATCCTCCTCTACCGAAGGTTCATGAATTTGGAACCATGCTAAGACACCAAGTGCAATTGCAATAATTAGATCAACATAGAGTGAATGAACAAAGTTGAAAAGCGCAATTACCGCAAATACTATTGCCATAAAATTAATTTTCATTTTTTACCCCCCAAGGTTTCATGAATTGTGTTTACGAGTGTCTTACGGCTTACCGGCTTAGAAATCACCGAAGAAAAACCGACATTGGTCAAACTTCGCTCTTGAAGGACTGCAGAGAATGCAGTCACGGCAATAACCGGAATTTCTTTTAATGAATCAACTTGTCGAATTCGCTTGATCAAACGAATCCCATCCATCACAGGCATCATAATATCAGTGACGATACAATCAGGTGGATTTTTCTTTGCACTGTTCAGCGCCTCAAATCCATTTAACGCTGTAGTTACTTGAAATTGATCATATAAAAATATTTCAAAAAGATCGAGAATGTCACTATCATCATCAACAATAAGCACTTTTGGAATGTTCATTGCGACGCCTTTCTATACATGAGTAAACCAATTATCAAGAATAAAACAGTTCCTCCCCACGCAGCAAACGCAGGTGACAACTGTCCGGTCCTTCCGAACACGAGAAGAAACTGGGCCACTGCCCAATAGAGCAAGACGAGAAGAAGCCCCACTCCAAAATAGACCGCTCCGCCACGCTTATCACTTCGTGCCGTGACAGCCACACCGATGAGAATCATAATGAAATTCATCAGCGGAAGTGCAAACTTAAACTGCAAGTCTGCTTCATATTTCGAAACATCTTCACCGCGCTGACGCCCTTTTTCCATGATCATTTGTAACTCTCCATGACTCAACTCTTCCGCAACGCTTACGGTCTGAACCATCTCCTCAGGAGTATCCTTTATGTAAGAATCAGCTGTTTCCGAAAAGCGTTTGCCTTTATATCCACCACTGCGAGTAAAGTCTCTGCGTACACCATCATACATAATCCAAGAACTATCCACAAATTCCATTTTTTTCATCTCTGTGGTTTCCAAAAGTGTTCCATCGCCAAATCGGTAACGAATAACTTGATCTCCACGAGGAGGAGACGTTTGGAAGTGAGTAAATCGATACGCAGTAGTAGGATTACTAAAATAGTAGAAATCATGCTTATACGTTTTTATCCCATCGGGTATTTCCTGATTATTGCGTCGAGCAGAAAAGGTGTCTTTTAAGAGATCACGTTTTTTATTTGCATCAGGAAGAACATGTTCCACGAAGAAAAAACTAAAAATTGACATAAATACACCAACAAAGAGCAAAGGAATCGTCATCTTAACCATGCTTATTCCAGATGCTTTGATTGCTGTCAACTCATTGGTGCGTGCAAATGAGCCGATTGTCATCATAGTAGCCAGAAGCAATGCCATAGGGAGAATAATTGAGAGGAACCACGCCATAAAATAGAGATAGTACATAACTAACTCTTTGGGTTTCGCACCAGTTAGCATATTGATCATTGATACATAGTCAATTACCACGGTCATAATAATCAAACCGAGAGTTACCGTCAGGAAAAATGAGACGAATCGACCTAATATGTATGCGGGAAGTTTCGGCATCAACAGTCGCACTACCTGTTTCATAACAAAACCAGGAAATGTCACGATCTTTCCAAAGGCAACAAAAGGGAATCTGATAACACCAAGCAGTAATGCGATGGCAGATTTTTTCTTTTTTGGTTTAGGTAAACTTCCATTTACTTCGGAATCTACAATTACTTGAGCTGCCAACTCCAAAGCATTTTGACGCGTATATTTAAGGCCTAATGTCTTAATCCATCCCCAGTTAACGAAGGATGTTTCACGAGTCGCTCGCCCAATTAGGAAAATCGCAAGTGCCAATAGTAGAGCATTTCCACTCCACATTGCGAGAGCTGCGGGGATGCCTTTAACTTCGGACATTTTTTCGCCAGCCATGAGAAATGCATAGTAAATTATGAAAAACACAAGTGAATAACTAACTGATATCGCGACAGAACCACTTCGAGAAATCACTCCAAGAGGAACTCCCAGTAGTGCGAAAACAATAATTGCCGCAGCAAGTGCATATTTTTTGTGAACTTCAACCATATAGCTATTAATTTGCTCATCTTGATTCTTAATGCGTGAATTGCGCACATCAGCTCGATTGAGTTCACTATATGCAAGTCGACTTACCCGAGCACCACGTCCATCTGCTTCAATTTGATGGATCAACTTACGGTATTCAGACAGCGTTGTATCTTTTGCCATTGAATCTGAAACAGCGGCAGAAACATAATAATTGCGTGATCGTTTGCCTTTTCCTTTGCCCATAGAAATCGACGATGCTCTAAATTTTTTCTGAACCTCTGCGATCGAGTCTTTCGCAAGTTGAGCAGAATTAACGGGTATTACAAGGCTATCAGTAACAGCAAGCAGCCCATCAATCATAGTATCATGTTCATTCTGAAGTTCTTTTCTGAAATCACGAAACGTTTTTACTTCTTGTAGAAGTTGATCATTTGTTTTTTCGCGCTCGCCTCTACTATCGTTATCACTTCGCGTTAACTTACTATCAATATTTTCAATGTAAACTATTTGAGTATCAAAATCGACTCGATAATGTTCCTTAGAACCATACCCTCCATTAGTGTGGACTTCACCATTAAACAACTTTAATTCAATGAAATTTTCATCAGAAGTGAGGAATACAGTTCCCTCTTTTGCAACGGTAACCGATGGTGTTCGGCCAGATTGTTCAGAGAAAATTTTAATTCCAAACAATTGGCCTTTTTTGTTTTCAACAGAGTCAACCATTATTGCATAGTTAGGAAAATCGCGAATTAAGATTCCCGGTTGAATCATTGCTGCAGGCTTTTTCCTCATAATATCAGAAAGTAAAGCCGAAGAGTGATGGTTCGCTTCGGGTAAAACAGCGGTGTTAAAAAAGAGCATAAACACAGAGATTAAACCGCTGATCGCAACTACCGGCGGAATCAGTGAAGCGACGGAGCGCCCCCCCGCTTTTATTGCAGTTATCTCATTATCGGAAGACAACTTACCAAAGACCATCAACGTTGCAATCAACGTAGACATAGGAACAGACAGAACCGCAATATGAGCCAAGTTTACCGCAAATAACTCTACAACCACAGAGATGGGAACGCCTTTATAGAGCACTCGAGGAAGAAGCTTAATTGCTAACTGCATCATAAAAAGTGACATAATTGTGGACAAGGCATACAAGAATGGCCGCATAAATTCGCGAACCACGTACCGATAGAGGATCATTAACCGCTCCTGAAATAGAGAATCTATCAAAATATATCAAAACTCTTTCATGTTTCACGGGAATGAATGAAACTCATTTTGATTGCAGATTTTATACGTTAATTATATTATACCGCTGAAGTTGTAATTCACTTATGGAGGAACGTATGAAAGCGGTAACAGTCATTCTCTCATCAATGGTCATTTCATTAAGTGTTGGGTGTGCGAGCAAGCCCAAAAAGGCATCACTTTTCCCCGAATATAGCATCTCTGAGATAAATGAAAAATCCCAGAGATCTGACTCTTTATCTCGAACTGCTGTTGCGCGAATGGACGTCGTAAATGGTGCTCTTCTTACAACTCGACAAGAGATTGCAGATCTGAGAGAAAAACAAGAAACTGTTTCCCCGGCACGGCTCGAAGAACTTGAATCCCACGTGGTTCTTCTCACCGAAGCATTCAAAGATCTCTATTCAATTGTTGCGGGGATTCGAGTACTCCCTCAAATCAAATATGCACCGATTCAAGCGACTCCTCCAAAAGGATTTAAGCTCTCCGATGCCGGCGATCTGATCCTTGGAGATGAACAATCACTTTTCCAAAGAGCTATGGAGTATTACCGCACCGGACGCATCGGGGAAAGTCGTCAACTCTTTACCGCTCAACTCGAATCATTCCCCAAGGGTGCACTTGCCGGGCGAGCAGCGTTCTGGATCGGCGAAACTTATTTTTATGAAAAAGAGTACAACCAAGCGATATCGGCGTATGCTTCGGCTGAGAAACATACCGGATCAACAAAGTCTGACGATGCACTCTACAAACAAGCGGTATCATATTTAAAGCTTGGGGAAAATGATCGTGCACGAGAACTTTTCAACACGTTGATTGGTCGCTATCCTGCAAGTGAATATGTTCACTATAGCCGCAAACAAGTTGAAATGCTTTCACTATAATCTCCATGCAATTAGCAAATACTATATTAGCCTTGTAAAACTTTTGTTTTGTGAGGCTAATATATGAATATCAAAAATGTACGCGAAAAATTCAAACATTTCGGCACACTTTCAATCGCACAACTCGCAGCGATTACAAAAGAACCAATCGAAGATCTCAGATTTGTCGTTAGGGAATTAGAACAAAAAGGAAAAATCTCAAAGTTTATCACAGAACAATCATGTGGTGGTGGATGCAGTTGCAGTTCTTCGAAAGCAGCGGTATGTTCCCCTGTGGATGAATTATACAAATGGAATCGATAGAAAAGGGCCGATCACAAACCGGCCCATTCTCTAATCAATATAGCTAACACGTTAGCTTTTTCGACAAATACTCATCATCGTAATGTCATCAAACGGTTCTGTACCACGTGTAAATTCTATGAGATTTCCGACAATCCGATCTACCACAAGCTGAGAATTATCATACTTTTTCTCAGTCAAAATATTAACCAACCGATTTAGCGTGAAAAATTCACCATCAGAATTTTGTGCTTCGGTAACACCATCGGTATACATATATAACTGTTCACCACTGCGAACACATCCAGACTCCTGACCAAATGGTAAGCCAGCAGCAAGACCGACTGCAGGTGCTGTAGGAGATAATTTAGCCGTAACTTCACCGTTGCCATAGATCAAAGCGGGATTGTGTCCCGCATTAACATACGTAAATTCACCCGTAGAGGGTTTGAGCACAGCAAAAATCATTGTCACAAACATACAGCGCTGACGAGGCTGTTGATGATGCTTGATTACATACTCGTTCACCATTGCCACCGATTCCAGCGGTGATCGCCCTTCGCGATATGCAGATTCACTAAAAACTCGTAAAAGAGTCTTTACTAATGACATAAACATTGCAGCACTCACGTCCTTGCCGCTCACATCGGCGATAACAACACCGACCAAGTCATCGTCAAAAGGAAACACATCATAGAAATCACCGGAAACTTCTCGTGCTGGTGTAAAATTGACACTAATCGTATATCCATCGGGTTGGTAAATTTCTTGAGGGAGAAAACTGAGCTGAATTTTGCGTCCAAGTTCCAATTCACGCTTAATCGCTTCCAAATAGGCGTGCTCTTTTTGGCGAAGTTGTTCAAGTTCATTGTTCTGTTCGCGAAGAATTCGCGACTGTTCTTGAACTTTACCAATCAAAAAGCCCGAGTGAAGCGCATTGCTGATGTAGGTTCCAAGCACTTCAAAAATATTGGTATCATATTCGACGAAATCAACAAGGAAATAAATTACACCAAACACTTCATCATGGAAATAGAGCGGTTCCGAAACGATCGTATGGCGCGCATCACTGCTAATTGCACCGTGAGGTAATAGATCAGCTGTAGCAAAATCATTGTCACATGGATGAATTTCCATGATCACTCCGTTTTCAACGCGAAGTGCCAGCCGCGAACGATCTACATTGCCTTTATCATAATTATAATAACAGATATAGAACGTATCTATCCCAACATCGGGAAGATTTTCAGCAATAACCTGCACTAATTTATCGCGATCAATGGTATTGGAGATCAGTTCGCCGATTTCATGTATAAAATTGTATTCGCGATTTGCGGAAATTCGGCGACATCCTTGTGCACGCAACACCAAGTCACCACGAATAATACGCGCTTCATGAAGCAGCGCATCGGCAAAGGAGAACGTCTCTCGGTCAAGATGAGAAAGAATATAGCGCCAAAGTGTAGAGAAGAAAAAATTCCATTTTATCAGATTACTTCCATGGAGAATTTTCATTCGACCAATGCGATCAATCGTTTGAAGAAACTGTGTGGATTTTTGCTCATTGACATCATGCGAAAATGCGTTAATAATTTCTCGAAGTTGCGGAAAATCAAAATGAAACATCTCTAAATTGTTGATTAGCCTCTGGCTTATATGTTCGTACAATTTGTCAGGATTGAGCGATCTTTTTGCAGCGACTGCCTCGATAAGAGCTTTTCTGATCTGAGTTTTGCGAACCGTCGGTTCAAAACAACCACAAGACTGGCGAACGCGTAAACGAGTATCAAGAATTGTTTCAAAAGGGATTTCAGCTCCGCGAATTTTTTTGATTAAGAGTTCGCACGCCGTGGCACCAAGTTCCTTGAGCGGTTGAGCAACAGTAGTCATGGGTGGAGTAATGTAAGAACCTTCTTCTGCGTCGTCAAATCCAACAACACGAACATCTTCAGGGACTTCATATCCCAATTGGCGAAGGCGATCGATTGCACCAAAAGCTGTTTCGTCATCGGCACAAACGATTACATCATAGTCTGCTTTTTTACCACCCGCATAAAACTGGTCAATAGCCGATGCACCGGATTCTCTATTAAAAGCACCAGATGCTAAATCTTCATCAAAAGGGAAAATCTGGTAATTTCCTAGAAGATCGCGGAACAGCCGGAGTCGTTCTTCGGCTTCGGGATTATTTTCAGGACCTTTTATAAATGCAAACTTGCGATATTTGTGTTCATTCACCAAATGAGTTATAAGTTCTTCCATGCCACGCTTATTGTCGACATAGACTGCAGGAACATCATTTGAAAGTGGCAACAGGGTAACGAGAGGAATATCTTTAAAGCGATTAACAAAATCTTGAATGAGTGATTCATCGACATAACTACAGAGAGAACCGGAAAGAATAATTCCATCGAGACCGTTTTTTTCTGCAATATCATAGAGAACATTTCGCTGTTTTTCCCACGGATCATCGGGTGACGCCATGAGTGCCCCACCAGTAAAACAGACCACATTAAAATTCTCACGGTTTGCAACTTCACTGATACCAGGCCATATACCTGATTGATATGAACCTGACAATGATTCGATCAACAACCCTATAGTGGGATAATCATTGTGCAGAACAGCGCGGTGATCCTTAGAACAATTTGTCATAATCCATTAATCCTTATAGAATTCCGTGGTTTACAATCGAAAACAGTAACAATAAAAATATCTTCTTCGGAATATACCAATGAGTATACATACAACTCTGGTAAAGAGTCAAGTCTGCGATGATATTAAAATCAACATATTGTATTGACAAATAGCAGAAGCACTTCATATATTCCTCCCGTTAAATAATCAGATGTGATATCCCTTTTTGGAGGATTCAAGTGAAAGAAAACATTCACCCTAAGTATTCAGTAGCAAAAGTTACCTGTTCATGTGGTAACGCATTCGAAACAAAATCTACAATCGGTGATCAGCACGTTGAAATCTGTAATCTTTGCCACCCTTTCTATACTGGCAAAGAAAAACTTATCGATACAGCTGGACGTGTAGATCGTTTCAACTCTCGTTATGGCGTAAAAAAGTAACAACTTTTCGCTCGATTTTCAAGGAATGTAGCTATGCTGCATTCCTTTTTTTTTAAAATGAGGTTTCCATGATTGATAAAGTACAAGCAGTTATTTCTCGATACCAAGAACTTGAAGAGATCATGCAACAACCGGGCTTCGCATCGGATCTCAAAAAGATGGCTGAAATTGGTCGCGAGTTCAATGACATTCGAAATAAACTTCCCAAGCTGACTGAATATGTGTCAGTTCTCGAAGGCAAAGAAGAAGCTGAACAGATTCTTAACGAAGAGAATGACCCAGACCTCATTGCCATGGCAAAAGAGGAACTAAGTGATTTCAAAGACCGTCTTCCCGCTCTTGAAGAAGAAGTAAAACTTCTTCTCGTTCCTACAGATCCAACAGACCATTGCAATGCTATCCTCGAAATTCGTGCCGGAACCGGCGGAACTGAAGCGGGACTATTCGCTGGTGATCTATTGAGAATGTACGAACTCTATGCAGCATCAAAAAAATGGCAGGTCGAAGTTCTCAGTTCAGCATACGGTGAACAAGATGCTATCAAGGAGATGGTTCTTTTGATCTCTGGTGAAAAAGTCTACGGTACACTCAAGTACGAATCGGGAATCCACCGCGTTCAACGCGTTCCAAAAACTGAAGCTCAGGGACGAATCCACACTTCAGCTGCTTCTGTGGCAGTTCTCTTAGAAAGTGATGAAGTAGAAGTCAATATTGAAGACAAGGATCTTCGAATCGACACATTCCGCGCAAGTGGTGCTGGAGGTCAGCACGTAAACAAAACTGACTCTGCGATTCGAATCACCCATATACCTTCGGGGCTGGTAGTGAGTTGCCAGGATGAAAAATCGCAGACGAAAAACAAAGCACGCGCGATGAAAGTTCTTCAAGCACGACTTCTCGACGAAGAGACGCGCAAACAGAAAGAGTCAGACGATGCGACCCGCAAAAGTCTTGTTGGATCTGGTGACCGCAGTGAAAAAATTCGAACGTACAACTATCCCCAAGGGCGAGTGACCGACCATCGAATTAATTTCACGGTGTACAATCTCGATCAGGTGATGAATGGTTCACTTCAGCCGTTCAGCGATGCACTTGCTCAGGCTGACATGCAGGAGCAAATGGCGAACGCTGACCATGCGTAGTCAGATGCCCTATACGCTGGGTGAATTTCTCGCGGAGCTCACCCGGCTTCTCTCTCCCATTGCCGATGATTTTGCGGAGTCCGAGGCAAATACTATTGCTGAACACCTCTTGCAATTTAGCTACTCGGATTTGCGAAGAAATCGTTCAATGAACATTGAACGAACGATTCTCGAAAAAGCTCAGGCAATCCTCACGGAACGACTTACGGGAAAACCTCTCGCCTATGTTCTTGGAAAAACTTTTTTCTATAGCAAAGAGTTTATCCTCTCTTCCGAAACACTCATTCCTCGTCCGGACACGGAACATTTGATTGAAGCAATTCTAAAAAATGAACCCACCGATCCGCGACTGATTCTCGAATTGGGAACAGGAAGCGGTATTATTCCTGAAATTCTCACTAGTGAGCGTGAATCATGGCATCTAATTTCAGTTGATCTGTGCGAAGATACAATAAAAACAGCGAAATTGAACTGCTGTTCCGATCGGATTCAATTGATTGTGTCTGATTGTTTTAATGGAATTGTAGCTGAAAATCAGATCGATTGTATTATCAGCAACCCACCCTATATTCCGCAAGATGTTGTAGAGAATGAACTCGACAGTTCAGTGCGTGAATACGAACCGCACCGCGCCCTTGCTGGAGGTGCTGATGGACTTGATTTCTATCGTTATCTCGCAGATACCGCCAAGAACTTTCTCGTTCCTGGCGGTAGAATATATCTCGAAATTGGGTATGATCAAGGAGAATCAGTTCCCGCGATTCTCAGCACTCACGGTGCTGAACAGATCAGCGTGATCCGTGACTACGGGAATCGTGATCGCGTGGTGACCGCGGTTTTCCCGTAAGCGATCGTTTCTGAATTGGCTGACGCGCCGGTTTCGAAACGGGCTTTTTTGCCGGACGACGATCAACTTCATGCCCTTTTCCCATCAGCCCTGACACTTCGCGTTCCTCAAGAAGACGGAACTCCCCCACAGGAAGATCGCGCAGTTTTATGTTAGCAAACTGAGTGCGAATCAATCGTTTTACTTCCAGACCAATTCCCTCAAAGATCCGGCGAATTTGGCGATTCTTCCCTTCGTAAAGATCGATTTCATACCAGTGGAACCGATCCTCTGCACCTTTATAGCGAATCGCTCCAACTTTCAGATTGTCACCTTCAGACTCAACACCGACTTCGACAAGTTCCGTAAGTGTTGCATCAGACAGAAGTTTCTCAAGTTTCACTTGGTACACTTTTTTAATCTGAAATCTCGGATGCGTCACTGCATGAAGCATGTCACCGTCATTGGTTAAAATCAGTGCACCTTCCGAGGCGAGATCGAGACGACCTACATATTTTAAATACGGAGCGTCAAGACCTACGCGTTTGAGAGCATCGTAAATGGTTTCACGACCTTGAGGATCTCTTGCGGTGCAGAGCGGGCCTTTTGCTTTGTGGTACAAATAGTACTCTTTTGCTTTCATCGGCTCAACAGGTTCCCCGCGAAACGTGATCTCTTCGGTACCAAATAATCGATCCCCCGGCTTCGCGATTTCGCCGTTGACCCGAATCAATCCCTGTTCCAAAAAAACGTCACAATCTCTTCGCGAACCGATCCCGCACGAAGCAAGATAGCGGTTGATTCTCATTGATTCATTTACTGTATTCTCGTCGCTCATGGTAATCCTATCAGAATGATATTGTCAGTTCTCCAGCGAACTCACTATGTTTGTTCTCTTTTTCTTCTGGGTCTTTGATGCTTTTCGTAAAGTCGTAATACAGAAGAAGTCCAATATTTTTAGTAACGTCATATTCAACTTTTGGTGCAAGCTTAAACGACTTGTCATCCCACGGCGTCACTTGTGGAGTTACGCCGGTAGTTTCATCAATTTGCGTGTGGTCGTATTTTATGTTTTTCTTTTTCATATAATCAATACTGAGACTGTAACGAGTATCCCCTTTAAATTCGATCACTCTCGAACGGAAAAGTTTCAATGTCCGCCCTGATCTCCCCGGAACCTTATATCCCGCACTCCAAACATGGTTAGAGGTTACATCTTTGCGTCCAGACTGAAGTTGTTCTTGCCAGTTCCACACGCCAACAGTGTCTTTCACAGCTCGTTCAATCGAACCGATTGTAGTATCAAACATGATGCTCAGCGAGTAACTCATATCGATTTTCCGTTTTTTCATAACACCATCGAGTTTAATCAAAGGATCGAGGCCATACCGGAAAGTGAGATTCTGTTTTACATCAGAAGCAGTACTATCTTTGGCAACGAAATAGTCCGAAGAGCGTTCACTTTTTTCAGAGTACACATATCCGGTTTTTACATTCATATTGCTGAAATATGTCGCAATCGCCGGTAATTTTTTCAAGACTGGCGATGTTCCACTGACCTTGAATTCTGGCCAGGTAATTGTCGTATCCATTTTTCCATATTTTTGGTAGACCGAATAATTACGGCTCCAGCGAAGAGAAATATTATCAATATTGAAATCGACAGGATCGGGAACTTTAATACCTGTTCTTACATTGAATGTCTGGTTTGTCCCACGTTTATCACCGCTGTTGCGCTGTGATTGCCCCTCTTTGTACCATCCATTTCTGTTCTGGACTCCTCCAAAATTTTTCTGGTCATCCATTGTTCCGCGTACAATATCGCCAAATGATCGATCTTGAAAACCCAATGTCCAAGCATAATATGACGGAGCACTATTGCCTAACCGAGAATTAACATATTGAGTATCAAGGTAACTGGCACCGACGACCATATTGGAACCGTAATCAAAATCAATGCTCTCAAAGTCGATTTTATCCATTCCGCCGGCTATGGCTTTCATCGATTTATTAAACCCATTATCACCTTTACCAATTTTTCCAAGGTCTTCAAACAGTTTTCGTACACGTAGTTTCGTATCAAGATCAAATTTACTCGAAAGATTTCCGCGCATAAGTACCGTATCGCTGGTGATGTCGAGCCCTTGCGAATAATTACTCGAAATTTTCGCATCCGGATAGAGCCAACTCAATAGGTCTGGAGTAAACTGGAATGAAGTCGCATGTTCACGACTATTTTCCATATTGAGTACTCCATAGTTTCGCCATGTAGGATCAAGTTGAACTAGACCATGTTTCACAAATTCGTCAACTCCCGATTTCCCCCACGTTTTCAAATAACTATCGAAATCTCGCTTAGAATTTACGGTCAAATTGATCGAGGTAAATGGATCAATAGGCTTATAGTTTACTTCAGCTTTATGAGTAATTCCAAGCTGTTCTGTTGATGTAAATTTATAGTTCGAATCGGTTACCTCAAATGTCGAATTATAGGTTGTATCGTGGCTATAATTCACCTTTATCAAATCCAGCGTCACTTTTTGGGGAACGGGATTCAACGTCATTCCCTTAATTTTTCGATTTAACTGTTTGTTTTTCGCATTTTTAAAAGGAGCCCACGACGTCGAATCTTTGAATCGTTTTGTAGGCGAAAGATCATAATTAAACCCAAAATCGTGCTTTTTCGATTCATTCATGGAGATGTGATAATCTTTAGTACCTGTCACCAGAATTGATTCAGATGTCGGAATCTGACCCAGTCGAGTAGTGTTATCGGTTACGGAATACGAGTAATTCGTACCAATTCGATCGAGTGTTAAATTCACCAACGATTTCTCTGATTGCACCGCTTTATTATAGCTGGTATAAATTTTATAATCTTTTGACAGTTGCTGATATTCCGCCGCTTTTGTACGTGCAGAATCAATAGAATTCCCAAAGATAAGATTCGCATAATCACCCGTCAAATCTCTAAACCCATCGGCAGATCCACTTTCCTGCCGCAACGAGATATCACTATTCTGGCGCGTTTCTGGTCTCTGAATCGACGAGTTAATTCCCGCGCCTAAAGGCAATTGCACTCCTGCACGGCTGGGAAGAAATTTAGCAAGTTGCACAGATCCACTTACCCCACCGCTCATAGCAGTGACGCCTTTTGCATGAACTTCCTGCGACATGCTTCGGAAATCTGCATCGGTGTATTTAAAGTTAACATTGGTTTTGATAAAGTCAGAAAATCCGAGGTCGATTCCCGACCGTACAGCCCATCCCTCTCGATTCGCGAGACCGGTCGATCGAAGACCATTGATTCGCACACGACTGTTGTAATCAGTTCCTCCCCGATTTTCGACACCAAATCCAATCCATCGAATTGCTGAAGCAGTTGGCATCTGCTGAGTCTTTGCAAAAATTCGCAGTATATCGCCTCGTTCATCGACAAAAGAGGTATCAACAAAAGGCGAACGTTCACCATGCCTATCGAACCAGTTGTTTTTGAGCTCTGCAAATTTCGCCATATTGATGATAAATCCATCGCTGCTATTCCACCCGATATTGTCGTATACATACCCGGTGTCATCGATAACGCGTCGAGTTTTGTATTCATAATAGGTTGAATCGTTTGAACCAAATCGGAATACAAACCAGTTGTTTCGCGAAGTTGAAATTTCACGACCGAGATCTTCCACCCAGAATCGGATATCTTCGTAATTGGTCAGATCCATTGTTTGAGAACCGGAAAATTCGCGATATACCAAAGCAAGAGAATCTCGTTCAACACCTTCGAATTCAAGAACCAATGAGTAATCAGTAACCTGTTCGGTTCCTCCACTCGTTTCAATCCGTTTTTCCGGAGGACGACGATATCCAGCAGTATTTCGACTATCTTCAATTGTTGCAGTTACGCGACCGACACTGGTACTATCTGTCACAAGTTCACGCCACTGATTTCCCACAAACTGAAGTGCATGGAACTCCAGTGTATCTTGATATCCCGGTTCGTTGATGATCGCAGGATCAAAGTTGTGCCACAGGAATCGAACATGTTCAATACTTTTCCAATTAGGCTGACGGAATGTTTCATACATGTCAGGTGTTGCATTATCACCAACGGGAATACGGATTTTAACCCACCCTTCGTCAGGAGAATTAGCCGTATCAGATTTTGAAATATAGGGAGAGTTTTTCACATCTTTAAGGTCAATTTTATATCGGAAATAGTTTCCTTCACCCAATGTAACGGTACCATCACCGCTGACATCTTCATTATCAGGTGTAGTTTTTATGGTTAAATTTTCCTGTGAACCATTGGCATAGGCAGCATTCCCCAGTTCGCGAATCACATAATTTTTAAAGTTATCACGCGCAGGGTCATTTTTCCATTTTTCACCAAGCTTTGGATCTCCCAATTTCATAGTTTCGACGATATAGGGCACAACCGAGAGATTCGGATACAACCATGACTCTTCATCATCTTTTTTCCCGTCAATACCAAGATCATTATCAGGTGTCAATGCTTCACTTACTACTTCATAGTCCGCATCTCTGTTTGGAGAACCACCATCAAGAGAGAAATCCTCGGTCACTTGTCCCAGATCAACAATCAATTCCCCTTCTTTGGGAAGTGATCCTTTTTTCCATGAAGGAGATCGAACCCAAAACTCAAAGTAGCGATCGTTGCGGCGATCATTCAAAGACCCACTAAATCCGCGCATGATACCAGTCCACGGATTTACCTTACTGAACATTTTACCGGCAGAATCGAGCGTCGCAACTCCGGCGCGAAGTGTCGAATCCTCAGGATAAGGCTGAACCACCAAACGGAGTGTACTGATATATGAAGCATCAGTTTTCTCATGGCCATTCACATCAACTTTCGGTGGAAAAATCTGAGTGTCACGGATTCGTTCTGATCCCACCGGCTGAATCCAATACTGACTCCACGCGGGAGGATTTTCGTACCACTCTGATTCTGAAGTCCAATTAAATGAAGGGCTGGCCTGTGACCACGAACGATGTTCCGTTCCAAGAGTATAGGTTCGTGAACTGGTTGAAAAATTGTCAATATATGCATCACCAGTTTTGGTGCTACTTGCCGTTTTACTGCGAGCTATTTCAAAACTAAATCGAGCGGAAGAAGCGGCATCAGAGGAGATCAAGGGAATCATATTAACCAGAGCAGTCATCCACGCTGGTTCAAAATCCAATTCAAGGTTGGCATCAAAAAGGAAACGGTCAAATGGTTCGGTTCCCACTTTGGGCATCATGCTTTTCGTATCCATCAGCTGCCACATGAGTGTTGTCCCAAAGTATGAATTCCGACCAATCCCGGGAAGATTTACTTTTCCATTTACACCAAGAAATACTTTTTTGTCGAGGAAAAACAGAGATGCTTTTTGATATTCAGCATCAATACGAGTAGCACTTTTTGCATTTGTTGAAATGAGATCAACAAATCCCATACCATAATCGATGGTATAATCTTCATTGCGCACCAACAAAACACCATCGCCCTTAATTGTCTCACTCTCTTCTTGAACGCCGAAATCGAGCGTAAAACTGGTAGTTTTCTCCTTTTTAGTCGTGATCATCGTGAACTTATCGGTCCAACTTGTCGTATTTGACTGATTATAAATAGTATTTCCAAAGTTTTGTTCACCGCCGGTCATGCCAAGAGCGGGATTGCTAAATGGTTCCATCAATGTTCGGTTATGAAGTGAATCACCCAAATTTCTTTTGTAGGGTGGAATCAAAACAACACGCTGTTCCAAATCAAAGATGTTTTCATTGGTTGTGAAATTGTTATTATTATCCATAAGTCCCATGATACTTGCATAGTACACACCAGCATCATTTTTTTCGCGTTCATCGTTTGGACCAACCACGCGTTTTATTGAGAAATCAGGAGTTCCAGAATTTGAAGACAACGAGTACACATTGCGCATGGTAAGGTCATACGTTGAGTCACCGAGGACTTGATCGTTTTTGGGATTTTTCAAAACCCACAGGCGTTCAATTTTACTAATCGGCTTATTACTTACCACATCAGAAACATATTTCATGTTTCCCTTTTTAAGCTTAGTCGTGTCTGTACCAACGCAGTAAATTGCCACGAGATCATTATCGTTCAAAAGACCTTGAGTGAAATTGATCATACCTGTTTCGTAGTTATAGTGGTAATCATCACCCAATTTCAATTTTTCAAACAGCGAAGTAACCGTATCGGTAGTATTGACTTGATCACCTTGTTTGCGATATGGTTTATAGGTCGCCCACTCATACACTTTTCCAGTATTACTTGGTTTGACGGTGCCGGGAATTTTACGATACACTTCCACCGTTTTGATCTCTGGTGAGGAGGTCCATTTCTTACCAGCCAGATACTCTTGGTAATAGCGAGGATCAGAAAACAGGGCGAGGTATTTGAGACGATATACTTCATCAAGGAAGAAAAAGAGATTCTCTTCCATTTCACTTTCACCAACTTTTTTGGGAGTGCTGGTCGCAGTTAGATCAATCGTTTTCGTCTGTTTTTCAGTCTGTTCAATACTTGCAATGGTGGTTAAAGAGAGTGGTCCTACTTGTGACCGAATCTTTATCCCAAAGAGCCCGTCATTACTCCCTGTTGAATAGCCAGCTAGTCCCTGACCGGGCATATTGAAATTTGTTTTTCCCACAACAACTTCTTGAATTACATCGTCTTCAAGTTCTCCAGCGACCTCTTCTTTATATTCAATTTTAATATTTTCAAGCTGTTTCTGACCGCTGTCCCACACCTCTTCACCGGTGGCTCCAGACATACGAATTTCCAGTTTCAGTAAACGGCCTACACTTCCGCGAATGAGGAAATTACTTGTTGGCTTGAAAATCATCTCTTTGTTGGTCTGGGTTGTATCAATAATCCCGCCAATACCCACTCGATTAGATTGATAACCCAATTTAATTTTTTGCGATCCCGTAATTGATAACTGAGGAGGTTCTTTCCCTAAAATTCGAGTAGCCCACGCGGGAAGATGTGGAAGTGCGAGTAATAATTTCGGATCTGACTCCGATTTTTTCTTTTTCCCCTGTTCAATTAGAATTTTCTTAGAAAGTGCGTAACTAGTGTGTTTTTCCATCGATTGAAGGTAGTCACCTAATTCGGAGTAGTGAAATTCCCAAAGAGGATAACCAGTCAGCGTATCAAATCGAGAGAATGTCACATTACGACTTTCAAAATCGATGATCAAAGTATCTTTGGCAAATGTTGGCTTTATGGTGTCCAGCAAATCTGGACGCAATGTCGTGAGCGGTGAACCTTGAGGTATCTCATCGAACAGTGGTTTATATGCTCCCGGATATGACGGATCAAGGGAAACACCCTGTTCAGCAAAGAGTGAACTTAATAATAGAACGGTAATACTGAATATTGCAAGAGTGGCACGAATCACGGTAACTCCTCACGCTATTTGTTGCCTGCTTCCCGGCAGCAGCGAAACCCAACCGGGTTGTGGCGATTCTGAGGGTAATAGCTGTAGCGCTCAACACGACAATCAGCACCTTTCCCACTCTCCCAGAATCCACCTTTGACGATATAAAAATGTTTATCTTGAACTGCCGGTGTTGAAGTCCACTCGGCTAAATTCCCAACCATATCATGAACTGCATACCAACCGCGGCACTCTCCAAATTCACCGGATTTTTTGCGACTAGATTCTTGAGTCACACACCCATGTTGCTCGTATGTCGAACCATAGGGATAATTCCAATTGTACTTTCCTTCGCACGCCGATTCCCACTCACTGCTTGTGCACAGCCGTTTTCCTTTGGAAAAACAGGAGTCTGACGCTTCGCTGAACGAGACATTCGATATTGGCTTCGCACCTTTTTTATTGGGCCATTCAAATTTATCAATACAGAAACCATCACCAGAATTGATAAAGGACATTCCTTCAGGACAATCTCCCGCAGCTGGATCTTTTTCAAAAACATACTTTTTCGATTTTATTACAGAACGATTCCCCACAGAATCAACACCATAGAAAAAGAGTTCTTCATTGACCGCCAAAGTGAATGGACTTTTATTCCAGACGCGAAATTTGGATTCTCCTGAAAATCGAACATAGATAGAACACGGTTCGCTGACGACAAAGCTAATTTTTACCGGCGCATAGTAAAGTCCACCGGTTGGGTCTGGATAGATCCAAGGAGCAACGGTATCTTTTTTTGAGGAAACACGTTTTAAAGAATCAAGTCGGACCTGTTCACGGGCAAGTGAATCGAGCCGATTTTTCTCAAGGCGCAGCGAATCGGCATTTTTTTTTGCCCGCAGAAGTGAATCAAGACGCGCTCGTTCACGATTGATTTTTGCGAGAGAATCAAGGCTAATCTGAGAATTCGTTGTTGTATCACCACGACGTAATAAAGCGAGAGAATCGGCGATGCGTTGAAGAGAATCGAGTCGAGCTTTATCTTGCAAATTTAGTGTTTCAAGTGCCTTGCGAAGCGCTTCGGTCATTGCGGCATCATGTTTCTTTTTCGAAATAGAATCTGAACTAGCATCATATTTCAGTCCGGCGAGAGAATCGAGAAGATGCTGAATTTGCTCAGCGGTGAGATCACTAAAATCAAATATGTATGCGCTACTATCCAAACGAGATAGTGAATCGGCAATGCGAAGAGAATCTTGATGGGTCAAAGTACTGTTTTCAGATGATAAGAAATTGAAAAATCCACGTGGTCCGAAAAGTGTTTCTTTAAAAGTCGTAAACAGACCAATTATAAAGAGCAATAAAATTATTATCAGAACAGTATTGCGACGCTGACGAGATTTCTGTGCATTTGTATCTACTGAATCACTCATCAACGCCCCCATTCATCGCATCAATCATTTTAAGTAAATCAACAGTCTCAGCAACATCGTGAACTCTGAAAATCGTTGCACCTTGTCTGTATGTTTCAGCGACTGTAGCAAGCGAACCAGCTAATCGTCCCGAACTCTCTTTTCCCGTAACAGCACCAATGACAGATTTACGCGAAGTTCCTATCAGCAGAGGAAAACCTGTTTCGATAAAGGAATAACAAGACCGCAAGAGAGCCAAATTATCATTCACACTCTTCGCAAATCCAATTCCCGGATCAAGAATTATTGAATCTCGTGACACACCGGCTTGAATAAAATGATTCACCGAACTAAGCAACTCCTCGACAACATCACGAACAAGATTTGTGTAAGAGAAATTCATCTGCATAGTCAATGGAGTTTTACGACTGTGCATCAAAACGGTGGTTACCCCAAACTCAGCACAAACAGTACTCATATCAGAATCAAACCGTCCAGCGCTAATATCGTTTACCCAGTGAACACCACTTTTGATTGCAGTACGAGCGACAACAGATTTTGTTGTGTCCACTGAAAGAGTAGTGTCAAAACGGGTTTTCAGCGATTCGATTACGGGGATAACGCGATCAAGTTCTTCTTGCAATCCAACAGGTTGTGAGCCAGGACGAGTCGATTCTCCACCGATATCAAGAACAGTTGCGCCGTCCCGAATCATCGAGGCGGCGCGATCAATAGTTGCAGAAAGGTCTGTGCCGTATAATCCTCCATCAAAGAAAGAGTCCGGCGTGACATTCAAAATGCCCATGACCTTCCAGCTAGGCAGTTTCATTAAGCACCTTTTAAATCATCTGATTTGGAGTCAGATGCAACTGGTTCTACAGGTGAACTTTCAGTGCCCCCTTCTTGAGAACTCTCTTTAGATGCTATAGTTTCATTATTCGCTTCATCTGCAACCGATTCAACATTTCTAATCCGGCGATAGAGTTCTGTGGAACGGCTTTTCTTTGCAATGCCCAATGTTTCTCCACGAAGAACCAGATCAATCTCCTCACGGTCGAGAAGTTCATGTTCGATTAACGCTTCAGCGAGAAGATCAAGCTCCTTGCGATGCTCAGCCAACATGGCAAGCGCACGTTTTTCCTGATCTACGATCACTGATTTCATGATATCATCAATTGACTCGGCAGTTTTTTCAGAATAGTCGCGATGGTTCGCGATTTCACGGCCAAGGAAAATCTGTTCTTCTTTTTTGCCATAGGAGATCGGGCCCATTTCATCGGTCATACCGAAATCACAGATCATTTTGCGAACAAGATCGGTTGCTCCCTTGATATCGCCATACGCTCCGTTTGTAACCTCACCGAACAACATTCTTTCAGCGGCACGACCACCCATATAGATACAGACTTGATCCAAAATATACGAACGAGTATGATGAAGGATATCTTCTTGAGGAAGTGACCACGTAACACCAAGCGCCCGACCGCGAGGAATAATGGTGACCTTGTGAAGGGGATTAGAATTTTCACAGAAAAGATGACAAATCGCATGGCCTGCTTCATGATAAGCAACAATACGCTTATCTTTTTCAGTAAGAACTTTACTGTTTCGTTCTGCACCCATAACAATTTTATCGCGTGCTTCTTCAAAATCGAGCATAGTTACTTGAGATTGATTAAATCGAGCCGCCATAAGAGCCGCTTCGTTCACCAAATTTGCAAGATCGGCACCGACAAATCCAGGAGTTCCTTTTGCGATTAGCTTAAGATCAACCTCTTCCGAAATTGGAACATTTTTAGTGTGGACAAGGAGAATACCTTCACGGCCACGAACATCAGGTGCATCAACCACAACTTGGCGGTCAAAACGGCCCGGGCGAAGCAGCGCAGGGTCAAGAACATCGGGACGGTTGGTTGCAGCGATAAGAATAATTCCGGAGTTTTCTTCGAACCCATCCATTTCAACAAGCATTTGATTCAAAGTCTGTTCACGTTCATCGTGACCACCGCCAACGCCGGCTCCACGTTGACGACCGACAGCATCAATTTCATCAATAAAGATGATACATGGAGCATTTTTCTTAGCAGTTTCAAAAAGATCGCGAACTCTTGATGCTCCAACCCCGACAAACATCTCCACAAAATCAGATCCACTCATGGAAAAGAACGGAACTTTTGCTTCACCGGCAACAGCACGAGCAAGAAGTGTTTTCCCTGTTCCCGGAGGCCCAAGAAGAAGAACACCCTTCGGAATTTTCCCGCCGAGCTTGCGATATTTTTCTGGTGCTTTTAAGAAATCAACCACTTCTGCAAGTTCAGCTTTCGCTTCTTCAACACCGGCAACATCATTAAAAGTCGTTTTGCTTTTTGATCCATCTTGAAGTTTCGCCCGGGATTTTCCAAAACTAAACATACCTTTCTGACCACCGCCAGCCGCACGTCCCATGAGAAACCAAAAAATCACGACCATCAGTATAAATGGCAAGATGCTTGGCAAATAATCGGAAAATCCCATTTTTTCTTCTTTAAACTCATAGATAAAGCCTTTTGAATCCCAGGCTTTGAGCATTTCTGAATCGAGAAAAGGAATATTCACCGTGAAGGCTGTGCCAACCACTTTCGTGTTTCTTCCCGCTACCGAAGTGAGCAATTCTACCGAAGTCGCATCGCCATTCAAAGTTGCACGAAGTCCAGCTTTTTGAATCACTTCGGCTTTTTTAACATGACCAGGTTCAGCGATAAGTGCCTGAAACTGAGAGTAGGTAAGTTCAACAGTTTTACGTGATGGTGATTCGTTCAAGAAATGAAGAGACACCGTTACAATTATTATTACGGCAAGCCACACAAAGGCTGTCTGCATTGGTGAACTTCCACCGGGAGGAGGTAACTTACGATCAGAAACAGGAAGTTTACTATCGTTTTTTTTGTCATCATTTTTCAATTCAGAATCACTCACAAAGACCTCTCAATCAGAGCTGTTACAATAACAGTAATATATATATCAGTGGACAGGAAAATCATTACACACTGGCTATTGAATAGTTTCAAGAAAAAAACAACGAATCAAATGTACGCTGACACTCTTCTGCAAGTACGTCAGGTGAAACACCTCGTACTGCAGCTGCATATCGATACACATGAGCTACATTAGCCGGTTCATTCATCGTTCCGCGAACAGGAATAGGTGCTAAGTAGGGAGAATCAGTTTCTAAAAGAAGGTGTTGAGAAGGAATTGACCGCAGGATTTCATCAAACTCACTCTTTTTAAAAGTGATAATCCCAGAAAAAGAGAGAGTATACCCAGCTTGAGCAATCAGTAAAGCATCTTCAGCAGTGCCAGTAAAACAGTGAAAAAGTGCTTTAGAAATCCCCATTGAAACGCATGTTTCCAACGCTTCTCTCTCTACACCACGACCATGTATTATTGCTGGAAGGTTGTACTCTTTTGCCAAAGCTAGTTGGCGGTGGTAAAATGGTCGTTGCTGTTCAAGAGACAAATAAGAGCTATTTACTCCATCGATACCGATTTCTCCAACCGCTACAGTCTCAGGACGTTCCAGCAGCGTTCTCAGGTCACTCTCCCAAGATTCGGTAACAAAACCAATATCAGGAGGTGAAACTGCCGCTGCGGCAAACATTTTTAGTGGAAATTTGTTACTGCACTGATCACAAACAATTTGGCTGGTTTCAATATTTGTACCAATATTTACAATCGTCGAAATGCCCATTTCGGCAGCCCGTGCGACAGTTTCCCGAAGTTGTTCAGGAGATAATGATGCGAGATGAGCATGAGAATCAACAAACAAAACTACACCCTAACGCCCTTCGAACACACTGTTCCATTTGTTCATACGCCACAATTCAATTTTATCTTCACCAATTTTAAGTACTTTCAGGCCCGCTCCTTCGATAGTGAGCGGTGAACCGTTAAGTTTATAGCGAACATTGCTATTTTTTCCGATCATAATATTGAGACTGTCTTTAGCGGTAAATGTTTTACCATCTTTGCGAAACAATATTCCATCGTACACTTTTTTGCCATCAGCGAAAATCTTTACCCACGAAGAGTCCATTTTTCCATCAATCTGGAAACTAATCGGCTTTTTTTTGCTCTTCTCTGCCTTCTGAAGCTCTTCAGTTGCCTTCAAAGTATTTTTTTTTTGATCTTTTACTGCGGCAATTGAATCAAGTTTACTTTTTTTTTGATCTTTGTTCACTGCAGTTGAATCGAGTTTACTTTTTTTTTGATCTTTTACCGTAGCACTTGAATCTGATTCAGTTTTTTTTTGCGACGTACTCTCAGCCGAATCAACACCTTCATTTGCAGGAAGTGGCACAGAACTGCTATCCTGATTTGAATCGACAATTGCCGATACACCCTTGGGCAGTGCATCGTCAGAAAGTTCGGCAGTATCTACGGGAATTTCTATTTTCAACGAATCAACGCTCGAGCCATTCCCGAGTAAATCGGTACTTTTACGTTTGCCATTGCTCAACAAAAGTGCGATAAGTACTATAGAAACAGTTATATAAACAAGTGGAAGAAAAGGATTATTCTTTTTCGATCCTTGAACTTTCACAGAAATTGTATCGCGACGTTCCCGTTCTGGATCGGTAGTTTCAATGTTCATTTCACGACTAAACTGATCGAGAAGGAGTTCAGAATTTAACCCAAGAAATTTTGAAATTGATTTGATATAGACCCGAACATACGCGACCGCAGGAAGTTTCGAATAGTTGCTCTCTTCAATTCCGCTAATATAATCGGGATTGAGCTTGAGTTCTTGCGCAATAGTTTGAATAGAAACATCTTTTGCAATTCGCGCCTTGTGAATAATGTCACCAACCCGTTCAACGCCTCTGGTTGAACCCAACCCTGTTTCTTGCAAATCACTCATTTAGGCAATCTCCATCTCTCGTTTTTGATACTCTTTAAAAAGTGAAATAACTGAAGTTACAGGAAATCCAACAACATTAAAATAGCAACCGGATACGGATTCAACAAAAAGTTTCGCATCATCTTGAATCCCATAACCGCCAGCTTTATCACTGTAATGTGCAGTGTCGAGATACTCTTCAATCTCCCATGATTCTATCTCGCGAAATGTTACATCGGTGATACTCGTCAAGCTCGAGTGAAACTGTGCATTGACACATTCAAGAGAAACACACGTTAACACCTGATGTGTTGAACCGGAATAACCGGCAATCATTCGGCGAGCGTCATTTCGATCTTTTGGTTTCCCGAGAACTTCGCCATTGTGAACAACAACGGTGTCAGAACCAATAACTAACGAATCAGGATTTTTCGCAGCAACTCCTGCAGCTTTGGCACGCGCTAATCGTTCAATCGCTTCATCGAGAGGGTACTCTCTGAAAAATCGTTCCTCATCGTCGATGGGATCAACTTGAACATCGAAAGTTATTTTCATCTGCGCAAGAAGTTCACGACGTCGGGGAGATCCACTGGCGAGAACTACATTTCTATCAATTTTATTCCATTTTTCCATAGGCACAAAAATATATCCCCCCACTCGATTTTTTGTCAAAATTTACAAAGATCATTCTCTATTGAAAACACCCCCGATTTTCACATCAAGCATTTGCGGTATACGCAGAGAAAAAGGGGCGAAATCTCACCCCTTTTGTTATTCGTAACTACTCAGGTGTTAGTGGGGGACAAAAACTCGCTTCAGCACTCGTCCCCAG
>DYSA01000691.1 GCA_020726425.1 Fibrobacter succinogenes
CACAGAAAGAAAACAATAAACTTTTCTGTGTGGTCAGTGTGTTCCGTGGTTGAAAAAGGGTAACAGAATACATCATAGTGAAGTATATTCTGCATAAATTCCATATATGAATCGAGGGCACATATGGCAATAGTTCCAACAAATACCGACTTTTGCATTCACTATAGTTTTGATAAAGTACACAACAATCCTATGCGTGTATTCCGTTCGATCGCAGACATTCTGGAATCATTTTCGCAGGTTGACAAACTTCTCGTTACCTCCATCGATGAGAAAATCGAACCGGTTATTATGATCGAAGATATCGAAGCCGGTTCTATCAAGGTGTGGATAAAATCGGTTCTTTCTTCGTTTGATGATGATGCGCTTAAAGAACTGGACTGGAAAAAACAGGTTGGTTCATATCTTGTGAAAGCAAAGTATGCAATTCTCAATTTCCTTGAAGACAAGGTATCAATCACCGATGCGATGGAAGTAGAAGCTATCGAGGTGAAACTTCTTGAGCTTGCTAGAGAGACTGAAGTGTTACTGCTTCCGTGCTATACTCCCGTACAAAAACCGGCACTTTTGGAAACATTGGCGGATCTTTCTCGTGCTTCACAAAGTATTAGTGAAGGTGACAGTGTGGCGTATGAAACACTTTCGGGAAATGCAACGTTCAATGCGTCGTTCCAGTTTTCTGCAGAATCGGTGGCTTCACTTTTGACACGAGAATCGTTGACTTCCAACAGCGTAATGATTTTGCAGGTGAAAAAACCTGATTATCTTGGTGATTCCAAGTGGGAGTTCCGTCACGGGACGCGTAATTTTACCGCAAAGATTACCGATGAAGCATGGGTTCGCAAATTTCAATCACGTCAGATCGATATTCGTCCCGGTGATGCACTTAAAGTTGAGGCGGAAGCCGTCGTTGCCTACGGACATCGCGGTGAAGTAGTTGGTCAAACAACAACTGTGCTAAAAGTTTTTGAGGTTGTTGGAGCTGAAGTTTCTCCACAAATTAGGTTAGAGATATAGTGGTACAGTTCTAAAAGATTGAAATGACAGACTCGCTTTAATTGAGCGAGTCTTTTTTATATAGATGGCGTAAGAAATTATAGTAAATATGAAACGAGACTTTGAACTAATCCGTAGAACCACTGAGGACAGAAAGAAAAAAAACGTTTCTGCGTGGTCAGTGTGTGCCGTGGTTGAAAATGTATTAATGCGGGCAATAACCACAGACCACGCGGAATACACTGAAATAAAACAAAAACGTTTCTGCGTGGTTAGTGTGTTCCGTGGTTGAAAATGTATTAATGCGGG
>DYSA01000692.1 GCA_020726425.1 Fibrobacter succinogenes
AGCAAAATGAAAAAGAGTGTCGGTTATATGAATGACGCTCAGACGGAGTATCTTGCCGCCAAAAGCGATTTCAATGAACCTCGCAACCGCTATAACAAAGCCTCATCCGATGCTTCAAAGAGTCAGGGATTGCGGAATGCTTCGTATATAACCGCGCTTCTCGGGGCAATCGGATGTGGTGTGTCCTTCGCGTTTTAACGGCACAGTGACACAACGATTCAGCGATGCAAGAACACCAAGAAATGCAGGGATGATCCTTGTGATCATCCTGATTTGAGCGATGCAACGATATTGAACAATAAGGACGAACACAAGGTTCGCCCCTACCATCCAAACCAAAGGAACCGATCCATGAACAAAATTAAAACTCTCGCAGGTATCGCAATTCTGGTATCCTTTGCATTTTCTGCTGACACACTGGCTGTATTCCAGCCCGGAACTCCCGCCAAATCTGCGGAAGTAAATGGAAATTTCCGACTTCTTGATTCAAAAATCGGAACGGTACAGAACACGGTTAACAGGAAAGCGGATCAGAGTGCACTTTCTGCTCTGGATTCAAAAGTGAATGGAATGGATCCCACGCAATCAAATGCGACTATTACACTGCACACCTCACAGATCGACACCCTGAAAACATCGACCACGACTCTGCAAAGCTCAAAAGCTGCACAGAGTGATTATGAAGCTCTTTTAGCACGTGTTGTATCCCTTGAATCGGCCATGAGCGGCAAAGCATCAAGTTCGGATTTGAGTTCGCTCCAGACCACGGTGAACGGAAAAGCCGACGCATCGACGCTGACCGCGCTGACAACCACGGTCAGCGGAAAGGCGGACATAAACAGTGTGAAACAGTGGGATTCACTGGCGGTTCTTGCGGCGGCACCAATTGGAACAATAATCCCGTCCATGGTCGTGCCGGTTAGTGGGTATCTACCAAATACAAACAGCGCATGGAAGTCGTGTGAAGGCGGTTCTACAACAGAATCTGCCTACGTGAGTGTCGTAAAATTTTCTGGAATTCCTGATGTTCGTGGACGATTTTTGCGTGGCGTTGATATGGGAGTAGGTAATGATTTGGATTCCGCATCGAGAACAAAAATTGGAACGAATTGGGCAGGGAGTGTGCAGGACGATATGTTAGGAAGCCATAGTCATACACTTTCAGAGAAAGCCGCATTGTTTGATGGAGCATATAATGGTGCTATGAATAATCTTGGTACCGGTTACTATGTTTTTAATGGAGGTCATGGCGTAAATGGCACAACATCTACTGGCGGATCCGAAACCCGTCCCAAAAACGTGG
>DYSA01000693.1 GCA_020726425.1 Fibrobacter succinogenes
ATTCTCGACGGAGCGCTGAAAGTGTTCGCCGAAAAGGGGTTCCACGACACGCGCCTCGAAGATATCGCTCAAGAAGTGGGATTTTCCAAGGCTTCGCTCTACAACTATTACAAGGACAAAGAAGAAATTTTTCTCAGCCTTGCCACCCGGGAATATCATCTCATTCAAGAAAAATTAGAAACTGATCCTCTCTTGAAAGTAGAACCGGAACTTCCATTGCGAGAAAATCTCCGCAGAATTCTGACGCTCGTTTTTACCACATTCGGGAACCACTTCTCCTTTGTATTGACCTTGAACTCATTTCAGTTTCTCTCGGTATTTCACGAATCGAAATTCCACACCTGCTCCGATTCAGAAACTGATTTTGTGGAAGCGCGCTGTTCCGTTGATGAGACATTTATTTCTCTGATGCGAACGGCCAAAGAACGGGGAGAGATCGGTTCGACCCAATCGCCAGAACAACTGCATACCTACTTTGATGCACTGATCTTTGCGACGATTCGACGGTGGCATCAATTGGGGGAAATGGATGATATTGATTTATCTGTACGTCTCGTGATCGATTTCCTCTGTCGAGGATTCGAGATTGAGTAGATTGATTCGGTAGTTATTCGGGATCGCCATCCCGAACAATCCCCCAGAAATCCACATCTTCAGGAATGCCCCACTTGAGCAGATGCTTGGGGCTACACCCTTCGTGGATCATGCCAATTTTTGCCAGCACTTTTCCCGAAGCACCATTTCTGCTGAGATGACAAGCGTGAACGCGAATCAAATGAAACTGTTCAAATCCATATTCAATAATCGCCCGTGAAGCTTCCGTGGCGTACCCGTGTCCCCAGAACTCTTTGCCGATCCAGAATCCCAACTCCGCCTGATGACCTTCGAAAATCGCCGCCAGAGTCACCGTTCCCACCACCATTCCAAACTCGCGGTTGAAAATTCCCAGTGCCATCTCTTCGCGCCGATCAAACGCGGCCTGTTGCGAACCGATCCACTCTTCTGCCTCGATCTGAGGATAGGGGTGAGGAATCTGGCAGGTGTCAGCAACGCCCCATTCACCAGCCATGCGAGTAATTTCAGGAGCATCACTCATGGTCAAGGGGCGAAGAATCAGCCGAGGTGTCAGTAGCGAAGGAAGGGGAATTGAACGTTCGTTCACAGGAACTCCGATAGATTGAACCGATAAAATTTCACAAGCGTGACGAAAATAAATTCAGTTGAGATTGAAGTTACTACTCAGGTATCACGAAAAAACCTTTTGTTTTGTAAGTGATTGATATCCCATCAACTCGTTCCGAG
>DYSA01000694.1 GCA_020726425.1 Fibrobacter succinogenes
ACATCCGCCCCGTCAAAAAAATCACTCTATCTGAAGCGATGGAGCGATACCTCACCCAGGTATCAACAACAAAACGCCCAAATTCTGAACGCCGCGACAAAGATTCTGCTAAAGCAATTCTGAATATCATGGGCACAGATGTTTCTTTGGCAGACATAAGCCCGCAGAACATTGTTGCGTATCGAGACAAACGTCTCAAAGATATTTCACCGTCAACTCTCCAAAAAGAATTTGCTCTGCTCTCGCACCTTTTCAACATTGCCAGACGTGAATGGGGGTTGTCGGTTAAAAATCCAATTCCTGAAGTAACTCGCCCAAAAATTCGTAATAACCGCACTCGATTCTTGACCAAAGAAGAAGCCCAAAAGCTTTTGGATATAGCGCAAAAAAGTCGTAATAAAAATCTATATCCCTATCTTTTACTTATGATGCACACGGGAATGCGTCCGAGTGAAGCTGCTGGCCTGACTTGGGGCGATGTCAACCTGGACGAGCGCCTTGTCAAACTCAGAATTACAAAAACTGAAATGCGATATGTGCCCCTCACCGAGGCATCTGAAAAAGTTCTCCGCACCATTCGTCCAGAACCCCCTGAAAAGGAAGCATTTGTCTTCATTCCTTCCAACAGTCTTTTACTGAATAAACCGCTTCTTTGCCCAAGCATTCATTTCCGGCGCTCATTTGAGACTGCCAGGACCAAAGCCGGGCTCGAGGATGTACACCTTCATGATCTTCGTCATACCGCAGCCAGTCATCTGCTTATGGCTGGCGTGGATTTGAGAACTTTGGCCGAAATCCTGGGGCATAAGACGATGCAAATGGTACATCGATATACTCACCTGCTCAACGAACACAAACTCAAAGCTGTTGACCTCATCAGCTCCCTGGGAATTGAAAAAGAAACAATCTGATGATGTCGTGGGATAAAAATAATGGGAAATATTTTCATTCACCATGGTGCTTAACCAAAAATACTCGGTTATTCATTGTGACTCAGAGCAGTTCGTACCAGACACCTCGGCCACTCCCTTGTTGCTTGAGATGATTTTGTCTAACCAGCGAACGAAAATGTTGCTTGAGGGTATTGCGACTCGCTCCCGTCAATCTGATACTATCGCTCATGGTGATCCGGCCATGTTCACGAGTGAATTCGACAATCTTCAATGACAATTCCGGCAGAGGAGCAAGGAACAGTTTTTCTCGCTCGACCTTTTTGTTCAGATGCCGTGTCTGTTCAAACAGTGAGCGTAAAAAGAAGATCAACCATGGCTGCCAATTTGGTGTTTCAGTACGGATTGTCCC
>DYSA01000101.1 GCA_020726425.1 Fibrobacter succinogenes
GACGGTGATTTTAGTGATCGGACGGTGATTTTAGTGATCGGACGGTGATTTTAGTTAGCGAACGAGGATTTTTAAGTAGCGAACGTGGATTTTAGGTAACGGACGGTGATTTTAGGTAACGGACGGTGATAATAGGAAATTTTCAACATAAACGAAGTTCTGCCATAAACTCTTCATGGCCGATTACATTAATCCCCTCATCCATCTCTTTATCGCGTCGAATTGCTTCATCCAGATCTTGTCGTTCCAGTTCTGCGATTCGCCGTTCTTTTTCTTCAAGAAATTCTACGAAATGAAGAACTTCAGTCTGATATTCAAATGGAAGATTTTCGATTTTTTCAGCGAGTGTCATAGTCGCTCCTTTGTTTGATCTGAATATACAAAATTGGGGGGATATTGTCAGTGATATGATTTACGCCAAACGAAATCGAGATCGATGCCGCCGGGCCATTCGATTATACCAAACGAGCCCCGAACCTGTTTAAAGAGATTTTCTCTTTCAACTTTTGAAACACCCCCATCGAAGCGGTAGTTTTCAAGGCTTTGAGCTGTAACGATACGAGGATTAATTTTAGAGCTGATCTCTTCCAAATTTGGGATTTCGGCTTTGATGTTTATTTGCCATCACAAGAATTGAATTTTCTCGAATTTCGTACCAGAGAAGATAGGGGAATTTTTGAAAAACTGCTTGGTGTAGCGATTGTGAAATAAGTGGCCATTGTTCAGGCATAAACGGAATGTTCTCAACCATTTTTTCATACTCGTCAAGAAAATAATCGGCAGTTTGGTCAGAATATGACTTGTAGAACTGCTGTATCTGCAGAAGTTCCTGAAATGCTTGGCGATGGTAGGTGATTTTTAACACGAACGAAGTGCCGCCATGATCTCTTCGTGAGTGCGAGGATCGATATCTTCGTCGGTCATTGTGCGAGCACGAGTGATAACCTCTTCGAGCTGACGCAGTTCTTGTGCACGGACTTTTTCAAGATGATCCACAAAATCAATTATTTCAGCTTGATATTCTGATGGAAATTGTTCGATTCTCTCTGCGATCGTCATAGTCGCTCCTTTGTTTGTTCTGAATATACGAAATTGAATGAAGATTGTCAGTGGGATTATTTCCCTCTCACCGAACACTCATTCACTACTTCGCCGATCCGATCTTTCCATCGGAAGAGATCCTCGTCGGTGATCATCGGCGTATTCAGGAAGAATTTCGGGTCGATCACGTTGTCGCTGTATTTGAAGGGCTGAAGTCTCACCGCGTGAACACCTTTGAGAAGGGGGAGAAGTGATTCGATCACCGAGTCATCAACGATTCCCGGGGCACAGGTGATTCGGATCTCTGCGTTTGCTCCCATAGATTTGACAATCTCCAAAGATTTTAGAAGATTTTCCGCGACCTTTTCCTGTGCTCCGAGCTGTGATTCGTAGCGTTCCGGTGTAGTCTTGAGATCCATGGCCAGAAAGTCAAACGAAGTTTGTTCGAGCATGGTAGGGTTCAGGCCGTTGCT
This sequence comes from Fibrobacter succinogenes, assembly GCA_020726425.1. Classification (GTDB taxonomy): domain Bacteria; phylum Fibrobacterota; class Chitinivibrionia; order Chitinivibrionales; family Chitinivibrionaceae; genus JAIFMU01. The sequence continues at coordinate 1,515 of DYSA01000101.1, forward strand.
GTCCAGTTTGACTGAATATCCCAGATCGTTTTTAAGAAAGTGAACCAGTTCGGGGAGATTTGGGTAGAGGGTTGGTTCACCGCCGGTAATTGTCACACCATCGAGGAACTTTTTCCGCTTGGTCAGATATTCGATGATTTCGGTAGGGGAGATGGTCGGTTCCGTGGTTCCATCAGCCAGGGTCGCGTTGTGGCAGAAGGGACAGCGAAGATTACATCCGGTGAAGAAAAGGATCGCCGATGCTTTCCCCGGGTAGTCGATGAATGAGTTCTTTTGAAGTGAAACGATTCCGCGGAAGAGTTGTTCGTACATGGTTTTTACCCCAAACGATAATCTAAAATGTGTGGTTCTTTTTTCAGTATTTCAAGAAGAACCTTGGTTGAACCGGTGGGATTGCGTTTCCCTTGTTCCCACTGTTTGATGGCCGAAGGACTGACATTAAGAAGTTTTGCAAAAACCGCCTGACTTACATTCGCTTTTTCACGGATTGCTTTGATATGTTCCGAATCTATTTCGACTGGTGGAATAACAACACCAAGTGATTTCAACTCTTTTTCAGTATATGAAGTTGGGATACCGAGATTTACCAAACCTTGAACAGTTTCAGCAATTGCTTCTCTCATTGAGTTTCGTATATTTTTTTTCATTTTAATTCCTCAATTTTGAAGAGTTCTTCATTTTCAACAACTATCTGAAGCTGAACTTCAGTCAAACTCAATAAGTTCTTGCCGACCTCTTTGAATTCCGCCAGTTCTGAGCCGTTGATGTTCTCCTGTTCATTTTTAGCAAATCCATACAAGAATATCGCTCGATCATTTTCGCGATAGACCAACAGAGTTCTAAACCCACTACGCTTGCCCGAACCTTCACGAGCAACTCTCACTTTGAAGAGATTTGCCCCCAAGTCTACCGAAGATAATTCATTTTCAACATTTTTAATGGCTTCACAAAGAGATTTCGAAGAGAGTTTGTTCTTCGATGCCCATTTACTAAACCATTTTGTTTTGAGTTTATTCATGTGATTAAATATACCTCATTGTGTTATAGAAGTCATTGTTTTTGATGCAAAAAAAGGGGCGATAAATTCGCCCCAACAATACTCAATGAGGCAGGAGCCTCAAGTTGTGCGTGACAGGTTTGGAAACCCATCACGAGAACCTATTTAACACGAACAATCGGCGGTTGACTTTTCAGTCGTATACGGGAGACGGTCGAAATACTCTTTCTTTTTCCCGTGGTTCCAGTTGCGAACCGGACGGTAGTATCCCACGATTCGCGAGTATACTTCGGTTTCAGATCCACAGCTTGGACATTCGAACTGTTCCCCTTTAACGTAGCCGTGATCCTTACACACCGAGAAGGTCGGAGTGATCGTGAAGTACGGCATTCTGAAATTGGTACACACGTCCTGAATCAACTTTTTCACCATGTTGGTATCTTCGATCTCTTCGCCGATGAATCCGTGGAATACGGTTCCGCCGGTGTAGAGCGTCTGCAGTTCGTCCTGCATTTCAAGTGCATCGAAGATACACTCGGTCGATCCAACAGGCAACTGAGTCGAGTTGGTGTAGTACGGGGTGTCACCACCGGGAATGTTCATTCCTTTATAGCGATCGTAGTCCGCTTTAGCAAGACGGTACGAGGTTCCTTCGCCGGGCGTCGCTTCGAGGTTGTAGAGGTTGCCCGTAGCTTCTTGGTAGTCACGCATACGGTCTCTCATGTGCTCGAGAATCTCTTTGGCAAACGCACGAGCACCGTCGTCGGTGAGATCTTTGCCCATAAAGTTGAGCGCGCACTCGTTCATCCCGTTGATACCAACCGTCGAGAAATGGTTGTCCCAGTGGCGAAGGTAGCGTTGGGTATAGGGGAAAAGTCCCTGATCGAGAAGCGTTTTACACACTTCGCGTTTGGTTTCAAGCGAATCGCGAGCAACATCCATAAGATGATCAAGCTGAGCGAAGAACTCCTCTTTTGTGCTCGTAAGGTAGCCGATACGCGGAAGGTTGATTGTCACAACGCCGATCGATCCGGTAAACTCGTCCGCTCCGAAGAGACCGCCACCGCGTTTGCGCAGTTCGCGTTTGTCGAGCTGAAGACGACAGCACATTGAACGAACATCTTCAGGGTTGAGATCAGAGTTGATAAAGTTCTGGAAATATGGTGTTCCGTATTTTCCGGTCATTTTGAACAGGAGTTCTGCGTTTTCAGAATCCCAGTCGAAATCTTTAGTTACGTTATATGTAGGGATCGGATACGCGAATCCACGACCTTCAGCGTCACCTTCGATGAAGATTTCGAGGAATGCGCGGTTGATCATATCCATTTCAGTCTGGAACTCACCGTATGTTTTGTCGATCGGCATTCCGCCAATGATCGCACACTGCTCTTTGAGGTCAGTTGGACAGATCCAGTCGAAAGTCACGTTGGTGAATGGAGCCTGTGAACCCCAGCGAGAAGGTGTATTTACACCGAAAACAAAAGACTGCATCGCCTGTTTAACTTCTTTATAGGTAAGATTATCCTGCGCAACAAACGGAGCAAGATAGGTGTCTACTGAACTAAATGCCTGAGCGCCAGCCCATTCATTCTGCATACAACCAAGGAAGTTTACCATCTGCTGAACAAGCGTGTTCAGGTGTTTTGCCGGTGACGAAGTGATTTTGTTTGGCACGCCACCAAGACCTTCGGTGATCAACTGACGAAGTGACCATCCTGCGCAGTAACCTGAAAACATTGAGAGGTCATGAATATGCAGGTCGCCATTTTTGTGAGCATCTGCGATATCTTGTGTATAAATATTGTTGAGCCAATAGTTTGCAGTAATAGCTCCTGAGTTGTGAAGGATCAAACCACCAAGAGAGTAGTTCACGTTTGAGTTTTCATTCACGCGCCAGTCAGACTGTTTGAGATAGCCGTCCATGGTGTGGTTGATATCGAGGATAAGGTTCTGTTTTTCGCGAACCTTGCGATGCTGCTCGCGATAGAGAATGTACGCTTTGGCAACTTTCGCGTGTCCTTCTTCGATGAGAACTTTTTCGATAACATCCTGAATCTCTTCAACAGCAGGGATTGAGTTCTTATGGAAACGTTTTGCAATTGCTTTTTCGGTCTGATTCGCAAGCATTTCTGCGGTTCCGTGGTCGTGACCACCAACAGCTTCAGCTGCTTTGAAAATTGCACCTGTGATTTTTGCGATATCAAATGGTACGAGCTTGCCGTCTCTTTTCCGAACTGTTTGAATCATTAAATCCCCCATCTATTGTTTTTGTTGTTAACTAACCACAATATCTTGTATGTGGTGGCTCTCTTTGCCTCCAAAATTATACTCAAAAAAAAGGAAAAAAAAGGGTAAATTTTCTTTTGGAAATGTGGAGTTTTTAGGGCGGGATTTGGCTCCCGCTTCGACAGTAGGTTTCCCATAGTTATCAACAGGGAAAAAAGTTTTTAGTGAACCGTGGCACTATATATAGTGGTTGACAGTCGCAATTTCATACAATAGGTCCATATTTGCACTCTCTGGCTATGTGTTGATATGATGTTGGAAATGGTGAAAAACCGTTCCCGTTAACACTTTTTTGTAAGATTTAAGTAAAATCGTAACACTTCTTTGTGAAATGGCGGGATCTTTATCAACAAATCCTGTTGATAGTGTGTTGGAAAGTTGCTATCACCGTTGAGTGTTGATGAGTGTGAACAAGAAAAATTCGATTATAAAATGGGGATTTTTTAGGCATTACTCTTGTGGTTGGTCTCTGTACTACCACGAAAAGAAAAGGAGACTAAAAGTAGCCTCATTATATCGCCCTTTCGCATGAATGCGCCTGTTATTTTTAAGACAATACTACTGAATATTGAGGAGGTTATATGCGTGATGCGGTACATCGATACGCACTTACTCGTGGTGAATGGATTCATCTCGATTATCGCAAGGAAGAAGCAAGGCATTGGCTCACCGAAGAGAGTGGGTTAGATCCGGTTGTGATCCGCGCTCTTCAGTTGAAAGATCCACGGCCTCGGACTCACTTTCAAGGCGGGGGAATTCTCATTTCACTGCGTGGGGTAAATCTGAATGCCGGTTCTGAACCTAATGACATGGTTGGTGTGAGAATTTGGATCGATAAAAAACGAATTATCACCTCTAATCATCGGAAATTACATTCAGTAAAAGACGTGACACTTCTCGCTGAAGAGGGGCGGGCGGGACAAACACCATTTGATGTGTTTATACTTTTGTGCCAGCGGCTTGTTTCTCGAATTGATGATGTTATTGATAAGTACGAAGAGTCTCTTCTCGATCTCGAAACAGAAGTGTTGAACGGCAAATCATCTCTCGATCGAAGTGAACTCATGCTGCTTCGACAACAGTTAATTCTCCTGCGTCGGTACGTGACTCCTCAGCGCGAAGCTTTGGCTCGGTTAGTGATTGAACCGATTCCGTGGGTCGATGCAAAAAAGATGCTTCACATTCGTGAAGTAAGTGATCACCAGATTCGCATTCTGGAAAACATCGATGCACTTCGTGAGCGGGCGGTTATTACCCACGAAGAGTTGGTGAGTCGCGTTTCTGATCAGCTCAATAATCGCCTCTATCGCTTGTCGATTATTTCTGCAATATTTCTTCCCTTGGGATTTCTGACCGGACTTCTCGGGGTGAATCTTGGCGGTATTCCCGGTGCACAAAGTGGGATCGCATTCCTGTTCTTTATTGTTTTATTGCTTATTGTTCTCTCATTCCAACTCTTGTTTTTCAGATGGAAAAAATGGCTGTAAAAAAAGGCCACTGAAAAAATCAGCGGCCTTTCTTTAGTTTGGCACGTGAGCCGAATGGAACTCAATCTCTGTTTCTTCGCCCGAACTTCCCCAAAGGTAACACCGGTTTTCAATAATTGAATCTACCGTGTATTCAGTGTCTGGATTGTAGTTTTCTTGCCAGAATCGGAATCCCCGCGTTTTGCGAAATGCTTCAAAGTATGATTTTATGGTTACAATTCCACCTGCGATATCCACAAATTCCACGTCCTCATCACCTTCAAGACTTTCCTGAACTACTCGCGCATCGTCAGTTCCCCGTTTATTGAAGAACACATGAACATCATCAGTATAGTCAAGCATCGCAAAGGCTTTCCAGCGTGTATTGTGAATATTCTCTAAGAGAGGAATCACGATTCCCCCTTTAACGAGCGGATCATTGCGGTAACTCCACGAAAGAACGAGTCCATCTGCTTTGGCATAAAGCTCTTTTAAAATTGAAGGGATTTTTGATTCCGCTTCGAGAGATGTTGCATTAGCGGGAGGATTGATGAGGAGTTCGTCAATCACAATGTCTGGAGAGTTTTTCAATTCAGTAATAACTTCGGTAATTGTATCAAATATATAGCTCATAGAGAATCCTTTCAAAATGGAACGATTTTTTCAGTAGAATGCAAACGCCGTGCCTATTCGTTTAATCAATATATTCCTCGTAACTTTTTCATGAGTGGGGTACTATTTATGCAGAACTGTTTAGAAAAGAGAACGTGTATGAATACAAAAGGTTTCACTCTGGTTGAGTTGGTTGTGGTGATAATGATCATTGGCATACTGGCAGCAGTTGCCATACCCAAATTTTTGGATGCTTCGAATAAGGCAAAAGCCTCAGAACTTCCAACGGCAGTTCATTCGATTTTATCTGCGCAACGGATTTATTCTGGTGATCGCAACAGTTATGCGAATTGTCCCTGGGCTGATAGCGATGGGAATGGATCAAATGACAATATTGATACCATTTTAGGAATGCAAATGAATGGAATCTATTTCCACTATGAAACAGATACTACTTCGTTGGTCACCGCCACCGTAGCAAAATCATTCGCCAGTCTTGCTAAAGATGTGACTAAGGCGAAAATTACAGAAGATTTTGTATTTTCCTATGAAGGAAGTGGCAGTGATGTAGCGCGATTGAAAAAGCTCTGCTCATTTCTCAAGTGACAGAGAAAATGATTCCCGACTAAATAGACTGAAAGTGAAGAGATGAAGAGAATTTAGTTCATCTCTTAATCTCTTCATCTCTTAATCTCTTCATCTCTTAATCTCTTAATCTCTTGGTAGCGTAACAACCAGATGACCTACTGTTAACAGGGCTTCCGATCATCTC
>DYSA01000695.1 GCA_020726425.1 Fibrobacter succinogenes
ATCTTGAATCTTGAATCTTGAATCTTGAATCTTGAATCTTGAATCTTGAATCTTCCTACGCCACTTCCCGAATCGAACAGGATTCTATGTCCACAACATTTCCATCAGAAAAATAGAGCGTTCTATTCGATAGTTCACCCCAGATTACTCCTTTCTGCGCGCAGTAGAGTGAAATGAGATCGATTCCTGAATCGCGGTCGCCATCGATCGACAATCCGTAGCAGGTTGTTGCATCGGGGAGAGTAATCGCGTGGTTATCATTGTGGATAAGGGTGTTGTCTGGAAGTTCATTGATCAATTGAGTAAACGATTCTGGAGAATCTGATTCGATACAGCAAAAAGTATTGGGAAGAAGTGCAGTATTCATGGTAAACCTCTTACTTTGAAATTTTTCGTGAAATAATTATCGAGTCAATGATAACAATCGTGGTGATTCCACCGAGATACATGAGAATATCTTCCACGCTAAACGTGCTTCCCATGATAATCTCTCCGGCTGAACCTTTCGCGAATCCGAGTAGTTTGGCCGGATCGATCATCTGAATAAACTCGACCGAAGTGCTAAATATCATGAGTCCCACACCGGCAACAATTGGTTTCATTGGGCGGATCGCCTGAACAATCGCATAGAGCAGAATCACCACGAGAAAATCGCCCCCATATCCGCGAATGAAATGGTGGTGAGCAAGTTTTGTCGCGATGAAAAATTCAATCCCAAAGAGAGTAATCGCGGAGATTGCCATAGAGATTTGGTACTGTTTTGAACGATAATTAGCCATGAGTTGCTTTCCTTTTTTGTGTGCCGGCGATCGCCAGCACGGTGCCAAGTGTTAATCCGCAATAACTGAAAAAGAGATCCAGAAAGGAGAATGTTCTCACGGGAATGAATGCCTGAGAAATCTCTTCGCCGGTGAACAGAATCAGGAGTGATCCCACAAGAACCGTGGTCACTGCGGTTCGGTGGATATCCGATATCGCCCGAAGTGAAAAGATCACCGCAAATGAAACGACTCCCATTACGAGAAGATGTCCCACTTTGTCGCCACCGGGGAAGTTGTACGCTTGTTGAAACACCGCCGGAAGTTGTTCTGAATCAGTTGCAAAGATAATGCTCAAAAAGAGAGAAAGGGTGATAATTGTCGCTGCGATTGCAATAATTTTTTTCATTGTTGGTTCTCCTTGTTACCGTTTCTCGTGATTCCCGGGGATACATCCCCGGGCTACGATTGAATCACACCGGCGGGGTGAATCGGGAATCGATCCGTGAGGATCAAATTCCCTCGTAGCCCCGGATTTT
>DYSA01000102.1 GCA_020726425.1 Fibrobacter succinogenes
GAAGCTTTGGGCTTGAGGCCAGTTATCTTTGGTCTCTTCGGATCACCGGAACCTTACTACTGCGTTAAATGGGTAATCATATAATTCAAAGGAAGTGGTTTGCGGAAGATTTTTGGCAAAAGATATTCATTGATCAACTTATAACATCGTTCCAACTTCTGCCTCACCCCCTCACGGGACCTCTTATTTCAGCAGAGGGATCACATCGGTAAGATTTTCGAAATCGTAGTCATCGCCAGTGTACTTGCTTTTCATTATATAGCACGTAAGTCCTTCAAGTTGAATCCGGTCAGAAGGCTTATCGCCCACCATTATCGACGAAAACGGATCAATCCCATGATCGTGAATTGCTTGATAAAACATGCCAGGCTTAGGCTTTCGACAGTCAGAAGCTTTTTTCAGGTGAGGAATCACCGCATTCGGGTGAAAAGGACTGTGATAGAACGCGGTAATCAGAGATCCATGCTTGAGAAATTCATCCTGCATGTACGAATGAAGATTGTTCATCTGCTGTTCTGTGTAATAGCCACGAGCGATCCCAGATTGATTAGTTACGACAACGGGAAGGTACCCTTTTTTCACTGCCGCAGCCACCAGTTCAAATATTCCCGGGACAAAACGACACCGTTCAATCTGAAACAGATACCCTTCATCTTCATTGATAATGCCATCGCGATCAAGAAACAACGCTTTACTCATAGCAACCTCCCATGCGCCGAAAATAGATTTCGGCTATGATCAAACAGCACCTCAGAAAAAGTTTTTATCATTTCTACTAATTCCATTTGGTATACTTTCTGCATACGCTTGACAAACGAAGGAGAAAACCATGAAACAACTACTTATACTCGTACTTCTTGCCACTATTGCGTCGGCACAATCAATTTCGCTCGATGTCCAGACCGATCGAACCAGCTATTTGCCCGGCGATACAATCACGGCGGCAGTGACAATAACTATTCCCGAAGGATTTCATCTCTATGCAAATCCACTTGGATCGGGAATCGGGAAACCTCTCGCCGTAAAAGTGAGCCACACTGATAAAATCAGCTGGATTGACGGATTCTCTGACCAACCCCAAAAATATCAACAAGATAAAGAGTATTGGGTTTGGCAATGGGAAAAATCTGTTCACATCTATGTTCGTGGTGTAATTAACGAAGGGGCAACCGGTTCAGCAGAGTATGCAATTTCACTAGATGGGCTGATCTGTAAAGAGTCCTGTATACCTCAAAACAAACTGAAATCAGCCTCAATTGTAATCGGTTCAAAAGGAAAACCTTCCTTTGATCAATCAATCGCAACAGCTCGCACTGTCGCCGTTCCCTTTCCGATTTCAATCGGGGGATCAAAAGTAGCCTCAACCCAAAAGGTTCATGAAAAACCAGTTGCAAAAGCGGAAACTCTCTCGAAAACAGAAACATTTCCCGTGATCACAACACCGGTGATCGATATGGTTTCTGTTAAAAGAGATAGTTCACCGGACACAAGTGTATCGATCGGTTCAACAAATTCTGCTCCGCTGACGCTTCCTACCTACACAATTCGCGAAGCCGCTTCAGTACTTTCCGGAGGGGAACATTCGCGAGACTACACATTGGGATTGGCGATTGCACTGGCACTTTTGGCGGGATTTATACTCAATTTTATGCCCTGTGTCCTCCCCGTTCTGGGGATCAAGATCCTCTCCTTCTCCGAAGGTAAAGCGGGAACAAAAGCTACGGCGATTCGCAATAGTTTTGCATTTTCACTGGGAATGTTCATTGTGTTTATGGCTCTTGCAACACTCGCAGCTTTTGCCGGAATGTCCTGGGGTGAACAGTTCCAGAACCCCACATTTATTGTTATCATGATCGCCCTGATGTTCCTCTTTGGATTGGGGATGTTCGATCTTTTTATAATTCTGGTACCCAATAAAATTGCTGAAATGGATCAAAAACAGGACTCTCATTCGTTTATGGGTAACCTCGCCAAGGGAGTTTTCGCAACACTTCTTGCAACGCCATGCAGCGGCCCATTTCTCGGCGCAACACTTGCGTGGACGGTAACTCAGCCCAAACTGACAATCTACGCAGTATTTCTCGCCTTGGGAATTGGAATGGCATCACCCTATATTCTCCTCGCATCTTCCCGTCGTCTCAGTCGGATGATCCCCAAACCGGGCGCGTGGATGGAAGATTTCAAGCACGTTCTTGGATTTTTCCTCTTTGGATTCGCCGTGTATCTCATGATCGGATTACCCCATGATCTCGTCGTTCCAACAATCGCATTTCTGACTTTTCTCGCCGGAGCGGTAATTCTGTATACTCGTTTAGCGCCGTTTGGTTCTCCAATCTCCAAGAAACTGATTGCCATATTAGCCACGGGATCGATTCTTGTGGGGGGATATTTCGTAGCCTTTTCAACGGTTCGCGAAGCAGTGTCCAAGGAACGCATATCTTCATGGCAACCATTTAAAGAACAACTCCTTATTGAGGCGCACGAGAAAAAGCAGACCGTGATAGTTGATTTCACCGCACTGTGGTGTATGAACTGTCAGTTCAACAAGAAATCGGTGTATCACACCGCGGCGATGGATTCGGTAATTGGCGCAAATAATATTCTCCCCATGACAGCGGATCTCACCGTGAGCAACGAAAAGCTTGAACAACTTCGGTCGAAGCTCGGTTCTGAATCGATTCCATTCCTCGTACTATTCCCGGCAAATGATCCTGAAAACCCAATTGTGTTCCGCGATCTGGTAAACAAGGAAAAACTATTTTCAGTGATTCGATCGTTGGAAAAATAGGATCGAATTATGACTAAACAAACAACGGCGATGAGTTTTTGCTCACCGCCGTTGTTATACTATACTACTATTTTCAATCAGTTCAATTCGTTAAGAATCTCTTTCAAAATGAGATCTACAGAATCCACTGAGACTTGACATGTTCCCACCTGCTTATGCCCGCCACCACCATGTTTCAACATAAGCGATCCGATATCAGCCGTTGCAGTTTTATTAATAATGCTGTATCCACAAGTGATTACAATATTCTGACGCTGGAATCCCCACATGATTTGAACCGAAGTATGCTGTTCAGGATTGAGCGAATAGAGAAGGAATCGATTTCCCGTGAAAATTTCCTCTTCATTGCGAAGATCTACCACTATCACATTTCGATCAACAGAACTACACTTTTCAAGCATTGCTCTAAACTGTTTTTCCTGTTCAAAATAACGAACAGTTCTCTCCTTGATATCCTCAAGTTCAAGAATCTCTTCTGCTGTTTTTTCACGGCAATAATCGATCATATCAAGCATCAGTGCATAATTACTAATTCGATAATCGCGATATCGCCCAAGTCCTGTGCGAGGATCCATGACGAAAGACAAGAGAACCCAACCGGTAGGATTGAGAATCTCTTCAGCGGTAAACTGAGCGGAATCGGCTTTGCTTACGGCTTTTACAAGATCATCGAGATGAGAATTTTTGAATTTCTCAAATCCGCCGTAATAGTCATAGATTACTTTTGCCGCAGAAGGAGCTTCAGGATCGCTTTTACCTTCATACTTCCCAAAAGCTGCACGCTCCTCTTCGGACGAGTGATGGTCAAACCAAATTCCACAACCCGAAACATAGGGAATATTTGCCAAAATATCATTTGAATCAATGTCTACTAATCCATCTTGAATATCTTTGGGATGAACAAATTTAATATCATCAACAATACCCACTTCTTTAAGGATCGCGGCACAACCAAGACCATCAAAATCTGACCGGGTTACCAAACGCATAGTCTCTCCTCACATGAAATTTATAATTGAAGACATAGTACAATCAAATATGCCACAAAATCAACCACTCTTTTTTCTTGTTAATGCAGAGAAAAAAGGCTATAATGCAAATATTAGACATACAAGGTGAGGAGTTTCCCATGTATACCGTCCTATTTGTAGATGACACTTTAGAAACTCTCGAGTCATACAAAAAAATGATGGCTGGACAGAACAGTACGTGGAAATCTTTTTTCGCTGACAACGCGGGTGAAGCACTTGATATCATTGAATCGCGAACCATAGACATTCTAATCACGGATCTGGAAATGCCTATCGTAAATGGGATTTCACTATTAAAACTGGTACAAAACTCATCACCACTGACGATCCGAATTCTTCTCTCTGGCTGTACCAATGAGAACCAAATAATGGAATCGGCAAATCTCGCACATCAAATATTTCCAAAACCATCATGCTTTCAAGAAATCCACCATCTTCTTGAACGCTCAGTCTACCTGCAACGGTTGCGGCTCAGCCCCAGTGCACGTCAAGCACTGACCAAACTTGGCTCAATCCCCTCAGTTCCCATACTCGTTCAGGAGATCATCCGTGTCGCCGAGAAAGAGAATTTTTCACTGCGTGAGATAGGCGGATTGATCAGCCAAGATATTGGTATGAGTATGAATATACTTCGATTGATAAACTCTCCGTTTTTCGGGCTCGAGCATTCAATTGCATCAGTTGAACAAGCCGTTTCGCTTCTGGGACTCGATATTCTCAAGCCACTCATCATCTCTGTGCATTTCTTTGATGCAGTAAAAAATATTGATCCCAAAATGAATGAAGCACTTCTCAAGCACAGTACCAAAATAGCCCGATTCTGCAGAACAATTTTTGTGACCGAAGGCAAAACAAAAAAAGAGTGCGATAAAGCGTTTATAACCGGGTTCATGCACGATCTCGGCAGAATAATACTTATGGCAATTCACCCTAATCAATATTTATCCGCGATTCAGTACGCACGGAAAGAAAAATGTGGTACCGACGATGCGGAACAACGACAAGTACAAACCACTCACGCGGAAATAAGTGCTTTTTTATTAGGACTCTGGGGATTTGAAGATTCAATTATTGAAGCGGTTCATTATCATCACTCGCCATCAAAAGCGCAGTGCGAAAATCCTTTTCTTCTCGCGGCTCTCCACTGTGCAGATATTTTTGATAGTGAAATCAATGGTGAAACCGTTTTCTTTGGAAACGACAATCTCGATGTACTCTTTCTCGAAAAAAATGGTCTGCTCGATAAAGAACAGACCTGGCTAACCGCATGTGTCCATGAAAACGATCGTTGATTACCGTTTCTGAGTATTCATCACTTGCCGATACGAAATCTCTGCTAAAATTCTTTGGGGAATGAATTTCGCCAACAGAGGCATGAGATTAAATTTAATGCCATACAGCGACACTGATTTTTTCTTTTTTGCATCCGCTATCGCTTTTCGAATCACTGGTTCTGCATCTGCTTTCTTTTTCATTACCGAATCACTGCGAACCGATCCTTGATGAGCGCGACGCGAGAAGTCTGTTTCGATCGGGCCCGGGCACACTGCAATGGAGTGAATCCCTTTCTCAACCAGTTCCGCCTGAATCGCAACAGAAAAGCTCGTTACAAAAGCTTTCGTCGCCGCGTACACAGCAAAGCCTCCCAAAGGTGCAAAACTAGCCGCGGAAGAGGTGTGGATTAAACAACTTCCCTCTTTCATAAACGGGATAACCATGTGCGAAAGCTGAACAACCGCTCGGCAGTTTACATCAATCATCGCAGTCATATCTTCGCGCTTAAGCAGATGTAGTGGACCAATTTTCCCAAATCCGGCATTGTTCACGCAGAATTTCACTGTCGGCTTTGCTGATTCGAGCGCCGTCCCGATTTTCGATTCGATTTCCGATTCGATTGATAAATCACAAATGATAATCCGACTTGGTGTTTTCAAGGAATCAGCTACTCCTTTAAGAGCTACTTCATCCCGAGCGACGAGCCAGAGTTCCGAAAGATGTTCTCGATCCAACTGGCGAGCGAACTCAGCCCCAAGTCCCGATGAAGCACCGGTGATTATCGCAATCATCCCTGAACCTCGAGGCTTTTTGCTAAGTGAATCGAAGTTTCATATTGATTCATTGATGTGACAAAAAGAGCCACGCCAGCTTCTTCTGCAGCAGCGACCATATCATCGGGAATCGGGCGATCATTGCACACCAAAATTGCTGTTGATCCGGTAATCGAAGCAACAGCGATGGTATTTTTGTGCGCTTGAATCGTGATCAAGGCAGATTCATCTTCAGCGTTTGCAAGCACATCGCTGAGAAGATCAGATGTATACCCCGTTCTGATCAGATTTTCCGGTTCACTGTTACAAATAACGCGAAACAAGGTATCGGTTTCAAGTACACGAATGTTCATTGTGATCCTCCATTTATGTCAAAACTGCAGGTAACCATGGTTCCATGTCGTTTGCTTGATGAAATATGAAAATTATCCGCCACTCGCTTGGTATTAGGAAGCCCCATGCCGGCGCCAAATCCATAAGATCTCACCCAATCGCTCGCCGTAGAAAACCCTTCGGTCATTGCCTTTTCAAGGTCTTCGATGCCTGGGCCCGTATCTTTCGAGATTATCTGAACAGAGTTACTATCACGAGTAATTGTCATTGATCCACCGCTTGAATGAACAGCGATATTAATCTCCAACTCAAACGAAGCAACGGCAATCCGACGGATCAACTGTCGAGAAAAACCACTGCGCGTACAAAACTTTTTGATCTCCGCCGACGCAGTTCCCGCTTTTTCCATATTGCGACTTTCCACATGAAATTTGCGGTAGAAAAATTCGGTGGAGTGAATTTTATCTTCGGGAATCATCTCTTCAAGCTTGTCTACTTCTGAATTAATTTCACTGAGAAGCGTCCCTAAAATATCTCGTCCAGAAACAATCCCCGAAAGTTTCCCCTCGCGATTGAGCACCGGGAAACGGCGAAAAGGGTGTCGTTCAAAAAATGAAATGCCCACGGCAAGCGGAAGATGCTCTTCCAGAGTCACAACGCCGGTAGTCATGTGTTTTTCTGCGCTCTCTTCGATATATCCTTGATCGAGAGCATTGATAATATCATCAACTGACACGAGTCCGAGAAGACGTTGCTCGGAATCAACGATGGGAATTCCTGAGATTCCATGACTGCGCATTTTTTTTTGTATTGAACGAAGTGTATCATCTGGTGAAGCGGTAAAAAGCGTTTTGCACATAACTTCAGAAATGCGAAGACGAGTGATGAGTTCGCGGATGACCAGTGAATTTTGATGACGGAGCTCGATAGTTCCCATAGTTCCCCCTTAGCTCTGTTTAAATTCCTCGCTACCGCACAGAATCTGACACACATTAAAATTCTGAAGATCCGTGCGGAACAGTGCAATACCACTCTCTTCTGCAATGCGTATCATCCCCGCACTAACCTGTTTCCCCTGAGTAATAATCACCGCAACAGCACCCATGATATCTGCAGTCCGAATTGCTTGATCGGTGCAAAGTCCCGTGATCAAGAGAAGGTTATCGTGCTCCATCGTCAGAACATCGCTCATGAGTTCAGAAACCGCGGCTTCGTGAATCTCCACATCGGCAAAATCTTCAAAGGGAATCAACGGTATAAAGTCAGTATAGGTAGCAAGATCTCGAATACGCATAGCAATCCAATGGCAACAGATTTATTGTGAATAAAATAACACGTGGAGAGCTTCTCCACCGAAAATGATTCCCTTTTTCATCAGCCCAAACCGGATTTCATCGTTTCTTACTAGTACCGACAGATATCTCAATGTG
>DYSA01000103.1:0-2010 GCA_020726425.1 Fibrobacter succinogenes
ATGCGGGAAAAAGAGTGGTCAAAAGCTATATTCACCGCTCAAAATGGAGGGTCGATGAAGCAGGCAAAAGGATTTCCCTTTCTTCCCATGAATCGGGAAGAGATGAACGCAAAAGGGTGGGATCAGTGCGATTTTATTCTCGTTACCGGTGATGCCTATGTGGATCACCCTTCATTTGGAACCGCTCTCATCGGTCGATTGCTCGAATCACGGGGCTACAAGGTGGGAATAATCGCTCAACCGGACTGGAAAACGAACGACGATTTCACCGTTCTCGGCAAACCGCGACTCGCCTTTCTCGTATCCGGTGGCGCCATGGATTCAATGGTGAACAACTACACCGTTCGCCGTCGGCCTCGACGCGAAGATGTATTCTCGCCGGGGGGAAAAGGGGGCATGCGTCCCGATCGAGCCACACTGGTCTACTCCACAAAAGTGCGCGAATCCTATAAAGATGTGCCCATAATCCTCGGCGGTCTCGAAGCTTCACTGCGCCGATTGGCTCACTACGACTACTGGTCGAACAAGCTTCGCGGATCAATGCTTCTCGACGCAAAGGCGGATCTTCTCGTCTACGGCATGGGCGAAAACCAAACCTTGGAGATAGCCAAACGACTGGACGCCGGCGAACCAATCAGTTCACTTACCGACATTCGCGGAACCGTGTTCGTCGCAAAACAGCTCCCCGATGGCGAACCGAATCGTGACTACATTGTACTTCCGGATCCCGAAGAGATTCGCAAGGATCACCGGTTGTTCGCCAAAAGTTTCATGGTTCAACAGAGCAACACCGATCCCATCGTGGGGAAAGTACTCTGCGAACCCTATGGAAATCGCTGGGTGATTCAAAACTCGCCTTCCCACGCACTCACAGAAAATCTCATCGACGAAGTACCGCTTCTCCCCTACATGAGAACCTGGCATCCGCGCTACGATAAAGAGGGCGGAGTACCTTCGATTCAAGAGGTGAAATTTTCAATCACCCAGAGTCGTGGCTGTTTTGGCGGATGCAGTTTTTGTGCAATAACCTTCCATCAAGGGCGTCGGATCCAAGGGCGGTCGCAGGAATCGATCATCGAAGAGGCTAAAATTCTCACAAAACTTCCCGATTTCAAAGGATATATCCACGATGTCGGTGGACCGACTGCCAATTTCCGCATCCCTTCGTGCGAAAAACAGATCACCAAGGGAATCTGTCCACAAAAGCAGTGCTTGTTCCCCAAACCGTGCCCAAATCTGAACGTGGATCACTCGGACTACCTCTCTCTCTTGGTGAAACTTCGCAATCTTCCGGGGGTGAAAAAAGTATTCATCCGTTCCGGGATTCGGTTTGACTACCTTCTTCAGGATAAAAACGAAAAATTTTTCAAAGAACTGTGCGAACACCATATCAGCGGACGACTCAAGATTGCACCAGAGCACATCGACGATGCAGTCCTTGCGGCCATGGGAAAACCGGGCAGTTCGGTCTACGAATCATTCATTCGCAAATACGCCCAGATCAACAAACAGCTCGGTAAGCCGCAACAGGTAGTGCCCTATTTTATCTCATCGCATCCCGGATCGACCTTGAGTTCTGCAATTGCGCTCGCCGAATATATGCGGGATCACAACATCGATGCAGAACAGGTTCAGGACTACTACCCCACTCCAGGAACCTTGTCCACGGCCATGTACTTCTCCGGTCTCGATCCGCGCACGATGACACCGATCTTTGTCTGCCGCGATGAACGGGAAAAGAACATGCAACGGGCACTTCTTCAGTATAGAAATCCAGAAAATGCACGACTCGTTCACGAAGCTCTGACCAAAGCGGGAAGAACTGATCTCATTGGATTTTCACCGAAATGCTTGGTGAAACCAGTTCGTGGTGGCCCAAAAACCGCAAAGAGCGAACAACCGAATGATCCAAATAGGGGAACAAAACTAACCCATAAAGCAGCAAAATCGGATTGGCGCGATAAACCCAAAACTGATGGTGGGCCAAAGAAACGACGTCGCTAAGGTATT
>DYSA01000103.1:2110-7624 GCA_020726425.1 Fibrobacter succinogenes
TATTGCTATACTTCGACGGATATTATATACTTTTTTGTCAAAATAATCCTCCAAATCGATGAGGCAACTATGGTTAACACACTCTCATTTCTAGTTTTTATTGCTGCTTCTATTAGTATTTATGTCGGAATCTTCCTTCTCTTCCAACTGCTCAATCGAAGATCTGAACACGCGATAAAATCTTTTACTGCGCTCTGCTTTTCCGTCGCTTTTTATCAAATCTCCTGTGGTTTTCTCTACGGAAGCGACAATTTTCACGACGCCATGCAGTTTCAAAGGCTCAATTTTCTTGGAATTTCCGCAATCGCCATCTCACTTACGCTCTATATCTTTGAATTTACCAGAACTCCCCGAAATCAGATGTGGTATCTCATTGTGATACTCTTTTCTCTTTATGGACTTAGCGGTTGTATCGATTCTCCTCTCACACTTTCAATCACTAATGCTCACAAGGAAATGAAAATCTACGGAGTAACCGTAAAAGAAGTGGATCTGGGAATCGTTCTTCTGACCGAACTCGTTGCCAGCTTTATTGTGTTCTCCTATCTTCTCACTTTGCTGTTTAAATCAAAAGATTCACTTCGAAGAAAAAGCGACCGTTTTTTTATTGCTTCATTCATCGGATTTTTTGTCGCTTCATTTCACGACATTCTTGTGGCAGCCCATCTCATCAGCAATATGTATATCCTCGAATATGGATTTCTGTTGATAATTCTGTCGATTACCTACTCGCGATCAATGCAGTTTCTTCGTCTGTACGATGTGATTACTTCGCTGAATACGAATCTTGAACAGCGTGTGCTCGACAGAACGCACGAACTGGAACTCGCCAGCGATGAAGCGCAACGAGCCAATAGAATTAAATCACTTTTCCTCGCCAATATGTCTCACGACATTCGCACGCCAATGAACGGTATTATCGCCATGAATCGTTTCTTACTGGAATCAAATTTGGACAAAGAACAGCGCGAAAATGCAGAAATTGTCGAATCCAGTTCTTATCAATTGCTAAATCTTCTCAACGATATTCTCGACTACACTAAAATTGAAGCGAGACAACTCATCTTGGAGATTCGCCCCTTTTCGCTCGAGACACAACTCAATAATATCCGTAAACTTCTGGCACCATCTTTCGAAGCTAAAGGGCTCGCCTTCACGATCAACAATCTATCACGTCGCAATTGGGTTTTGGGTGATTCCACAAGAATCAATCAAGTGCTTTTGAATATGCTTACCAATGCAGTAAAATTCACCATGCATGGATCCGTTACCCTTTCTATAGAAAATGGTATCAGTTCAATGGTTCGTTTCACTGTTTCCGACACTGGTATTGGTATTGAAAAATCAGCACAACAGGCAGTATTTAATTCATTTACTCAAGAAGATGCTTCGACGACGCGAAAATTTGGAGGGACGGGCCTTGGTCTTGCAATTACAAAACAATTGGTACAACTTATGGATGGATCAATTTCGTTAGTCAGCGAAAAAGGTGAAGGAACCACGTTCATCATTGAACTTGCTCTTCCGGAAACTGAAGCGGTGATAAACAGTGAAACTGTCGAAAAATCGATACCTCTGAACAGTGATTACACTTCAAAAGAGATACTTCTCGCCGAAGATAATCCGGTCAACACTCTCGTGGCCCGTAAAATTCTCGAATCATTTGGACTGAATGTGGTTCACGCAGAAAATGGACTTCGAGCGCTACAGATTGCTGAATCGAAAAAGTTTGATCTCATATTTTTGGATATTCAGATGCCCGAACTGGACGGGATGGAAGCAACACAGGTGTTGCGCTCTTCGGAGGGGATCAATCAAAACACTCCAATCATTGCCATGACCGCCAACGCAATGATTGGCGATCGCGAAAAATATCTATCTGCGGGAATGAACGATTATATCAGCAAGCCCATATCAAAAATTGCGGTTAAAAATGCAATTGAACTATATCTGAATTGAAGCTTCAATCTCTTTGCGATCAATCTCTTCATCATAATCATTAATCAAATCAGGAAGTTCTCCACTGGCAGAAAGAAACTCCGCGAACTTGCGCGTTGATTGAAACTGGGAAAGAACAATATTGATCCCCACCATAATCGGTACAGATAAAAACATCCCGATGATTCCCCAAATTTTACCCCAAATCCCCAGCGAAATTAGAATCACCAATGGCGACAAGTTAAGTACTTTCCCTTGATACCGTGGCTCTAAGAAATTTCCAATAAGGAATTGAATCGCTGTTAAAACGGAAGCCAAGCCAAATACCATTCCAAGAGAATCAAACTGAACCATGGACAAAATCACCGGCATCGCAACAGCCACGATAGAACCAATTGTGGGAATAAAATTCAGAAGGAACAACATAAATCCCCAAAAGGGTGCAAAATCAACATCAAATAGTACGAGAACCCCATAGCTCAACAGCCCGGTGAAAAATGAAGCTATAAATTTCACGCGAATATAGGTGATAAAATCACTGTTGATTCGTCGCAAAATTTCGGTGATTTTTTTCATTTTACGTGGATTTTCACGAGACGTTTTTGCCAACTTACTAATGAGATGCTTGTATTCAAGGCTTAAAAACATGAGATACACTAAAATCATCGCCCCATCTTTTGCCATATTGGTAAGTATCGCACTGGACTCCGCAATTACTTTTTCATACGGAATCGCACTTACCGTGTTTGCAATAACTTCGTTGATGCGAATTTTCGCGAGGAAATTCATAATTGCAGACCCTTGACCGATCATTAACTGAGAAATTTCATTTTGATGGGTGAATAGGTCTAATTTATTCTGAGTGACACTAATTTTTGTTTGAAGAATGTGTTCGTATTTTGGGAATTCATACACGATACTGTTGATACTAAAGTTAATCACCACATAAATAATTGTGAGAAATCCGATAAGAAGAGCTAATGATATTCCAAAGCCGATAAATGATCGAGCCTTTAAATTTGTTACAATGGATGGCACTTTTTGGGCAATTCCATCGGTGCTATTTCTCAGAATCACAAAGAGAAACAGAGATATGACAAAAGGAATCATAAGCCCCTTTGTAGCAATTAGTAAAATAACGAGAAGAGTCAGAAGTATCGCGACCATCGCATAGTGAATTAATTTCATTTCGTAGACCTTTTCATCGAAAGAAAGAGAGCTATAAAGATTATACACATTCCGAGAAGAAATTTAGTATCAGGAATTTCATGGAGCACGAAAAAGGCAAGAACCGTAGCAATCACCGGTTTCAAATAAAACATACTCGAACCCGCAGCAACAGAAACTCGTTTCAAGCCATAGAAATAGAGTAAATAAGCAATAAATGTGGTAAACAAAATGAGATACACCAAGATCGGAATCGCTCGTGCAGGATCAGAAATCACACAAGTCTTTACAAATGGAGAAAGAGTAATCGCAGAAATAACAAAGGTAATCCCCGTAGTAAACACGGCCCCGTGTTTCATCACCATTTTTTTGTTAAACACAGTGTAAGAACCAAAAGCGATCGCAGCCCAAAGCGTTAACAGTGTGTTTGGCAGTGAATCAAACCGAATCGGAGAAAAACCAAAGGCGACAATATAGACCCCAACAAATCCCAATATAAGCGCAAATAGTTGAGCAGCACGGATTTTTTCGTGAAGGACAAAACGAGCGGTAAGAGCGGCGAAAACGGGATTCAAACTAAAAATCAGTGCAACTTGTGAAGCAGGAACTGTCTGAAGAACATAGTGATAGGGGCCGAATGTTCCCCCAAGCCCAAGTACGCCAATTCCGGTGAACATGAACCAATCATTTCGTGACAGGCCATGAAATTTTTTCAATTGAAAGAGTAACATGAGAATTCCGGCAATTCCAAATCTAAGAACTGCGAGAAAATAGGGATCAACGGCGGTTCCAGAGAGTTTAACTGCAACTTCGATAGTACTGAAAAGAACAATTGTGGTAAAAATGGCGAGGTAGGCTTTGATCAATTCCATAACCATCCCTTGTAAGATCGCTAAATATACACAATTTAGACTCACTCCAGTGACTGTGACCATTGTTTATTTTCGAGGCAAATTTAAGGAGAATGTAATGAATAAAGAATTGGTAATACACGATCTTTTTTCCCGCCAAAACCGGGGAATAAAACCGGGATTAGAACAAACCATCGAAGCGGCCGAAAAATTGGGTAATCCTCAAAACAGATGCAAAATTGTTCACGTTGCAGGGACCAATGGAAAAGGATCAACATCAACCATGATCGCTTCTGTCTTATACGAAGCGGGATACAAAACAGGATTGTTCACTTCGCCCCATATTCAGGAGTTTCGCGAACGATTTATTATTGACGGAGTTCCCGTTGCCGATAATCTCTGGCTTTCAGTATGGGGAAAAATCCAACCAGTTTGCGATGAACTAAACCTTACCTTCTTTGAAATATCAACCCTTCTCGCCTTTGAACTGTTCGCACAGCAAGAGTGTGATTTCGTGGTTCTTGAAACCGGCATGGGAGGAAGGCTCGATTCCACCAACATTTGCGATCCCGTGCTTTCTGTCGTCACTGCACTTTCGGTAGAACACACGGAATATCTCGGCGACACGATCGAATTGATCGCTGGAGAAAAACTGGGAATCGTCAAACCGAATCGACCGCTGGTGATTAATGGTTCAAATCTACCCAGTGTACTTGAACTTGCCCAAAACCGTTGTCGCGAAACTCACAGCGATTGCACTCTCGCTGATACCAATCGATTTTCACTGATTTCAAAAACTGAATCTGGCCAGATTCTCACCTTTGATGATTCCGACCTCACTGTTCCTCTCGCGGGAACATTCCAAATTCAGAACGCGGCCTGTGCGGTCACCGCGTGTGAAAAACTCGGTATTTCAAAAGAATTCATTCAAAGTGGAATTGCCAAGGCATTTATTCCTTGTCGATTACAAAGAATGATACTCAATGACAAAGAGTGGCTTTTTGATGTGGCACATAATCCACAAGCAATCGAAATTCTCTGTGGATCGCTTGCTGAAAAAGTTCATTTTCTCACGGGAATGATGAAAGACAAGGATTATGAAACGATGATTTCACTGATGATTCCTCACGCACTTTCAATCACCGTGATAAAACCAAATATTCCTCGAGCCACCGATGTAGAACTTCTCGCCGAAGTGGTTCGAAAACTCGCACCAGATCTTCCACTGACCGTAGCCGATTCAGTAGAAAGTGGCGTTGCTTCATTCAAAAAATCAGAGGGAATTCATGCGGTGACCGGATCGTTTTACACAATCGCCGATGTGTTTGAAGTTCTTGGTGTTTCGCCATGGGATCGATAACTCTGCATTAGCAACAATATTTTGATTAACCAATAGAAACGGGCAATTCAGAATTTCATTGCCCGTTTTATAAAAGTCTATCGTAAATTGACTCCGAGGCTTGTAATGTTGAAAAGTTTAACGCAAAACAAATAATTAACGTAACTACTCTGGTGGTTTCCTAAACTGAAGTTGGTTCCAGCACTCGTTCCAAGCGTC
>DYSA01000104.1 GCA_020726425.1 Fibrobacter succinogenes
GTGCCCGTACAATGAGGGGCACGGTATCGGTAGGGGCACGGCGCGCCGTGCCCCTACAATGAGATCTCGATCAATCGTTTGCATGCATCGCCTTGATATACGTGTCCATGTCCTTATCTCCGCGCCCAGAGATATTTACCACTACCACGTCAGTTGGTTTGAACGTCACCTGTTCCAGAACCGCCAGTGCATGAGACGACTCAAGCGCAGGAATGATCCCTTCGGTTCTGGTGAGAATAAACGCCGCTTCGAGGGCTTGAGCATCGGTGACGGGAACAACTTTTGCCCGTCCGGTTTTGATCAAGTGCGCGTGCAGTGGGCCGATTCCCGGATAGTCAAGTCCCGCGGAGATCGAGTGTGGTTCCACGATCTGGCCATCTTCAGTTTGCATGAGAAGGGTACGACAGCCGTGGATAATTCCTTCGGTGCCGAGGATCGACGTGGCGGCTGATTTTCCCGAATCAATTCCGAGTCCCGCTGCTTCCGCTTCGATCAGTTGAACCGGCTCATCATCGAGGAAATGGTAAAATGCACCAACTGCATTTGATCCGCCACCAACGCAGGCGATCACCACATCGGGAGTCTCTTTTCCTGTTTTAGTTTTCAGTTGCACCCGCATCTCTTCGGAAATAATCGACTGGAATTTTGCCACCATGTCAGGGTAGGGGTGAAACCCGATTGCCGATCCGATGAGATAGTAATCTTCCGGATTGGCAATCCAGTGGCGAATTGCTTCGTTGGTCGCATCTTTGAGCGTGCGACTTCCCGAGAGAGCTGGGCGAACTTCAGCACCGAGCATCTCCATGCGTTTCACGTTTGGCTGTTGGCGAGCAATGTCAACTTCGCCCATGTAGACGATACAGGGAATGTTCATGAGCGCACACACTGTTGCCGTCGCCACGCCATGTTGACCCGCTCCGGTTTCAGCGATAATTCGTTTTTTCCCCAGTCGTTTTGCGAGAAGAATCTGGCCGATTGCATTGTTCAATTTGTGCGATCCCGTGTGGTTGAGATCTTCGCGCTTGAGGAAAATTTGAGTGTTGTATTTTTCAGACATTCGTTTTGCGAACGTGAGGGGCGTTGGACGGCCACAGTATTCGCTCAGAAGAGAACGAAACTCATCCTGAAATTCAGCAGACTCGATAATCTGGATATAGTTATTCTGAAGTTCTTCGACATTTTTGTAGAGCATTTCGGGAACCCACGCGCCACCGAACTCTCCGTAGTATCCATCTTCACTGACTTTATATTTTTCGCTCATACAGATCCCTTCATACGGCACATTCTGTTTCTGTTCATAGATACAAAAATATGATATAACGATTGGTCATGGCTTATTTTCCTTACCAAGATTGCGGGGAGTTGACTATGTTTTGTACAAAGGAAAACGAATGATCACGATTCTTGCCGAAAAACCCTCCGTTGCTCGTGACATTGCCACCGTTCTCGGGGCACAATCGAAACGGGAAGGCTATATCGAAGGAAATGGGTACGCCATCACCTGGGCGTTCGGTCATCTTGTGGAGCTGGATGAGCCGGAATCTTACGACGACTCGCTCAAGCGGTGGAGTCTCGATCCGCTTCCATTCATTCCCGAAAAATTCAAACTCCGCCTGAACAAGATGAAAGGAGTGAGTACTCAGTTTCGGATTATCGAATCGCTATTCAAGAAGTCCGAATCGATTATCTGTGCCACCGATGCGGGACGCGAAGGTGAGTTGATTTTCCGCTACATTCAGGAGAAAGCGCGGGCTACAAAGATTCCTGCCAAACGGTTGTGGATCAGTTCGCTCACCAGTTCGGCGATTCGCGATGGGTTCAACAATCTTCGTCCGTTGGCGGATTACGACACTCTTGCTGCGGCGGCTCGCTGTCGATCCGAGGCGGATTGGATTATCGGGCTCAATGCAACTCGCGCCTACACCGTGAAATATTCCCACGGATCGGGAGTGTTTTCAGTTGGTCGAGTGCAGACTCCCGTACTCGCCATGATCGTCAATCGGGATCGCGAAATTGCTCGGTTCGTTTCATCACCTTTTTGGGAGTTGAAAACGCTCTACAGAAATGCGAATTTCATCCACGAATCGAAACGGTTTGAAGCACTCGAACCAGCGGAGTTGATCCTTCGGAAAATATCTGGTCAACCGTTGATGATCACTTCGGTTGAAGAGTCAGATCAAACGATTCCGCCACCACTTCTCTTTGATCTCACGGAACTTCAGCGAACCATGAACCGCATGATTGGCATGAGCGCCACGGCGACGCTTGCGGTAGCTCAGTCCTTGTATGAATCGAAACTGATCACCTACCCGCGAACCGATTCTCGCCATCTCTCCGACGATATTTTTCCTCAATGCCAGTCGATAATTGCCAAGCTTTCTGCAATCTATCCGACTGAGTGCGCGGGGATTAGGAATCTCACCAAATTGAAACGGTTTTTCAACAGTTCCAAGGTAAGCGATCACCATGCGATCATTCCTACCGGCGTTCTATCCGGATCGCTGACCGGACAGAACAAGTTGGTCTACGATACCATCGTGAAATCATTTTTGGCGATTTTCTACTCTCCCTGTGAACGGGTTAAAACCGAAGTTTTGGCGATAGCGGCGGGGGAGAAATTTTCCACTTCCGGGATTCGAGAAAAAGTTGCCGGCTGGAAAGCACTCTATCCAAAAGAGAAACCGTCCGAAGAGGAGCAGGAACTTCCCGCCTTTGTTGTGGGTGAGTCGGGCCCTCACGAGCCAATAATCCGCAAGAGCGAAACGAAACCGCCGAAGTTCTACACCGAAGCGACGTTGCTTTCTGCTATGGAGTTCTGCGGGAAAGAGATCGAAGACGACGACATTCGCGAAGCACTTAGAGAAAAAGGTCTGGGAACGCCGGCAACTCGCGCATCGATAATAGAAACACTGGTGAAAAGAGAGTATATCCGCAAGGATAAAAAGAACCTTCGCGCCCAGCCTCGAGGTGAACAACTTATTGATT
The DNA here is from genome assembly GCA_020726425.1 of Fibrobacter succinogenes. GTDB lineage: Bacteria > Fibrobacterota > Chitinivibrionia > Chitinivibrionales > Chitinivibrionaceae > JAIFMU01. The sequence continues at coordinate 2,986 of DYSA01000104.1, forward strand.
TACTGGTCGATCAAAAAACACTGACATCGCCCGAGCTGACCGGATCGTGGGAACAGGAACTACATCGAATTGCCCGTGGAGAATCGGATCCGGCGCGGTTTCGGTCGGCAGTCAAAGAGTTTGCCTCTGCCGTGGTGAGTCCGGTTAAATCGGGAACATCTCCGCTGGGACTCGGCGTCTGTCCACTCTGCGGATCCCCGGTGATCGCGGGAACCAAGGGCGGATTTGGCTGTAGTGCTTGGAAATCGGGCTGTATGTTTCGATTCCATGGCGAACAGATGGGGGTAAAACTGAACGATGAACAGGTGTCACAACTCTTGGCCCGTGGTCGCCTTTCTCGTCCACGAAAGCTGATAGCTTCCGATGGCACTGAAGGTTCCGGTTATCTCGCCATGGACAAGTTCGGAGTTTTTTCCATTCTTTCTCGCGAAGATAAGCTCGAAGGTGAATCGTTCGGAACCTGTCCAAACTGCCACAGTTCCGTGCTCGAACAGTACAAATCTTACAACTGTTCCGGCTGTGATCTGGTGATCTGGAAGACAATCGCCGGGAAAAAAATCTCTCCAGAACTGGCACTACTTCTTCTTTCCGGCAAGAAATCGAGTAAATTCAGCAGTTTTAAATCAAAAGCGGGTAAAAAGTTTTCCGCCAGTTTGGTGATCAAGGGCGATAAAGTGGAAATGGAGTTTTAATTTGCACGCATTCTCGTTCAAAGGCTCCTGCCTTGGAATGCCGACCGATAGGCTCTGGCTCGATTCATTGAGGCTGGAGCTTCAATATGTGCGTGACAGGTTTGGAGCGGCTGTCACGAGATTGTATTGTACTGATTTAACTCGACAAACGCGGATTTAATAGGATAACTGGGGCAGAAATAAAAAAGGCCGATCGTTGATCGGCCTTTTGAAATCAAATCTTTCAAAAATTAATCTATCCAACCGCCGGTTGAAAGAGTTTCTACTTTGTATGTTCCTGACATTCCCGTTGCAACGGTTGTGTCTTTTTTGGCATCCGTAACAGTTCCAACTACATTCATTCGAACGCGCCAGCCTTTTTGCGCAAACTCTAATTCTCCGTTTAATTCGCCGGCTTCAGCCTTGGTAATCGTAACTCCACCAAGAATTGCAGGGATATCAGAAACAAGTATAGTATACCCATACGTATTGGGATCAACCTTGTTGATTGTTGCTGAGCCACCGCTGGCAATGTCAAATTTTTCACCGCGAAAATCAAAACGAAGGGATCCTGCTGTGCTATTTTCGACTATAAGTTCACTGTCTTTAAGATTCTGAAGACAGCCCGTAAAAAGAGCGGCGAATGCAACTACTGCGAGTCCACGAATGAGTTTTTTCATATTGATCTCCTTGAAAAATCTGTTTATTACTCGAAAAATATACTATCAATTATCAAAAAAAGGAACGGAATTCTTGTATGATCATCAGTATTTGCAATTATTTATTGAAAACAGGAGAGTTTTAGGCTATAAAGTGATTTTTCTTTGAAAACTATTCCTTCAAACTACCAATAATTGAGAAATTGGTGAATTGTGAAGATATGCCCTTTCAAAAAAAAAGCTGACATTGCTGTCAGTCCTGTTTGAATTAGAGAATAGCTTGAGCGACCAAAATTGATTGATCGCCCTCGTTAAAAGAGTGAGCGTTATTGCTCAACTCCCTTTTTCGAGAGCGAATCAACATTTTGTTTCATGAAATCCACGACGGTGCTAAACTTTTCTTTGTTCCCTTCATCAAGATCGATAAGCAGTTGATGAGCATCAAGCATAAGTTTCGCCATTTCGAGTTGATCAGGTGTACCTGACCGAGCCATCTCTTGCAGTTGTACTTCGTCAAATTCTAAATGTTCAACCATTTTAAATACACGACTAAATCCAACATCATTTAATATCGCCCCAATATCCGAATCTTTTGTATAGAGTAGAACAGGGTACGGAGCACCTTTGTGCATTTGAGATACGGTAATCCGTGCAAGAATACCCAAATCGGTGCTGTCGATATACGTGCATTCACGCATATCAATAAGAACTTCATGAACATCTGCACGCTCGACGAGGTCATCGATAAATCTTTCGAAATCAGCAGCAACGGTAGTGTACTTGACTGCACCTACCAGTTTAATAATACACGATTTATCGGTAAATGCGTATAATACGCCATCTTTAACCATGATATTCACCCTTCGCTTTAGTGAAAAAGCAAAAATTTAGTTTCAAGTATAGCTTAATTTTATCAAAGATTCAAGTGTTCAGTCAACATCTATGATACTTTTAAGTTCATCGTGGCTGAAATGATACTCGTGTTTGCAGAATTGGCAACTTACAGTTGTACCATTTTCTTCATCAATGAGCGATTGAATTTCGTCATTACCTGCAATTTTAAGTGCTTGTACCATCATTTTTAAAGAACAATTACACTTGAACTCTAAAGGTACCGTTTCGACTATTTTGTGAGGTATTTCTGTAAAGATCATAGCGATAATCTGTTCAGGAGTAAAACCATCAGCCAACATCTTATTGAGCGGGGGAAGTGAATTGATCATTGCCATGATCGATTCGATATTTGACTCATCTGAAGCCGCTTTTCCGCCATGTGAAGGAATCGATTGAATCATCCAACCACCAGCCACATCAACACCAGAGCCATCAATACTGGGAATCGCCGCAACAGCAACTGCCGAAGGAATTTGTTCAGATTCAGTGAGATAGAACGCGATATCTTCGCCGATTTCTCCAGAAATCATGTGAACGGTTCCCGAGTACGGTTCTTTCATGCCGAGATCTTTGGTGACTGTCAAGAGTCCTACGCCCACACTGGCACGGATCTGCGTTTTCAGATCCACCGAAGGATCAAAATCAACATCGCCGTTGAGACATGAACCACGAACAGCGCCAACACCAGTACACTCAGCCTGAATTTTTTGAATCGGGCCGTTGCCTTCAAATTTCATCCAGATTTTCTCTTGCCCCTTGACCATTCCGCCAAGAAGAGCCATTCCCGAAAGAGCACGGCCAAGCATCATTCCCGAAAGAGGTGCCGGTTTTTCGCGAGACCACGCTTCATTGACCACGCCGGTGGTAACGCAAGCGTAGGCACGAAGAGAGCCGGATTCGGAAATCACTTTGATCATATAATCGTTCATTTATTCTCCAAAAGCCTCAAGCCACAGGCTTCAAGCTGAAAAATTCAAGTAAAAAGCAAAGCCCCAAGGTTTTTTCTTGAGGCTTTTGGCTTGTTGCATTAGCCATCTTCCGGAAGGCGTTTGATTGCGCCCTGATCCGCTGAAGTTGCAAAATACGCATACATTTTCAGCGCATCGGAAACATTTCTGTCACGATTTGGTTTCCAGCCGAGTTTGCCTTTTGCATTTTCTTCGTTACGACGAGTTGTCATCTCTTCGTCGGAAATGCGAATGTTCAATGTCCGGTTCGGAATTGAAATGTCGATCATGTCGCCGTTACGGATCAGACCGATGTTTCCACCCGCTGCCGCTTCAGGAGATACGTGACCAATAGAAAGCCCCGAAGTTCCACCCGAGAAACGACCATCAGTAACCAAAGCACACTCTTTGCCAAGCCCCATCGATTTTATATATGAAGTTGGGTAGAGCATTTCCTGCATACCGGGCCCACCGCGAGGTCCTTCGTAACGAATCACGACAACATCACCAGCTTTTACTTTTCCCAAAAGAATGCCATCACACGCTGAATCTTGAGAATCGAAGACAACCGCAGGTCCACTGAAATTATAAATCGATTCATCTACGCCGGCAGTTTTCACAACGCAACCGTCAAGTGCCATTGATCCGTGAAGAACCGCGAGTCCACCTTCGACGGTGTAAGCACTTTTCACCGAACGAATACAACCATTGTCACGATCGGTATCAAGTGTTTCATAGAACGTATTTTGTGATCCCATTACATTTGAAGGAACACCTGCTGGTGACGATTTGAAGAACTGTTTTGCTTCTTCGGTGCAGGTCGAAACGGCAATGTCATTTTTGGCGATACACTCGGCGAGAGTCATACCGTCAACACGATTCACGCTGGTGTCGACGAGACCGGCACGAGCGAGTTCACCCATAAGAGCCACGATTCCACCGGCGCGGTGAACATCTTCCATGTGATACTTTGCAGAGTTCGGCGCAACTTTCGCGAGACAGGGAACCTTTTTCGAAAGTTCGTCCATGTCTTTCATGTTGTAATCAACTTCAGCAGATTGGGCGATTGCAAGCAAGTGAAGAATTGTATTCGTCGATCCGCCCATTGCAATATCAAGAGCCATGGCATTTTCAAACGCTCTACGTGTTGCAATCGAACGGGGAAGAACCGACTCGTCGCCATCGCGGTAATACTTGTACGCATTTTCAACGATCTGTTTGGCTCCGTTTACAAAGAGAGCAAGGCGATTCGCGTGAGTCGCCACGATTGTTCCCTGGCCAGGAAGTGCAAGACCGATCGCTTCAGTGAGACAGTTCATTGAGTTTGCCGTGAACATTCCCGAACAAGATCCACAGGTTGGACAAGCAGAACGTTCCACTTCGAGAACTTCCTCGTCACTCTTGTTTG
>DYSA01000696.1 GCA_020726425.1 Fibrobacter succinogenes
GCAAAGAGTTCGCTTTTCAGATCATCATTGTTTGAAAAAAGTCCCGCGATTGTATCGCCCAAAGCCATGATTACAGCACCGGTCAAGGTTGCCATATTGATAATCTGCGTCGGTTCATCCTGTTTTTTCACATACGAAATAGCATCAGCGAGAATCAAACGACCTTCCGCATCGGTGTTGAGAACTTCCACGGTGGTACCATCGTACCCCGTGATAACATCACCGGGGAAATAAGCGGTATTGCTCACCGCGTTCTGAGCCGAAGTTACCACGCCGATCGCATTGATCTGAGGCCGAAGAGCCGCAAGCGTTTTCATAGTTGCAAGAACCGCCGCCGCACCAGACATATCACTGCGCATCGTTTCGATAAAGCCGCTCGGTTTCATGTTCAGTCCGCCGGAATCGAAAGTTACCCCTTTGCCCACGATCGCGGTGCGATCTTTTGAATCGGGATTGCCGTTGTAGCGAATGAGAACCAAACGAGGAGGCGTTGCAGATCCCTGACCCACGGCCCACAACAGACCAAGCCCTTTTTCGCGAATCTCTTTCTCTGTGAGAATTTCAATACTCATGAGATCACAACTGTCGGCGATCTTCTGAGCTTCTTCGGCGAGTTTAGCAGGAGTAATAATTTCGGCGTTTTCATTCACCAAATCGCGAGCATAACAGACTGATTCCGCGCTGGTCTGAGCAACTGCTATTGCCGACTCGTCCGCGCCAATCAGTTCAATCGTTTCCACGTGAATTGCTTTTTCTGAAAGATAGCGATCATACGCGTAATCGCCGAGAATCGCCCCTTCCACAACGGTTGAAGTCAAAGTTGCATCGGGAAGTTCAATGCTGATTTCGGTTACTTTCTGACCTACCAATTGGCGAACTGCCGAAGCAACTCCATTTCTGCACTCATCGCGCGAGATCAGTTCATCGCCCATTCCAATGTACAGAACGCGGCCAGATTCGCTATACCGAAGTGTTGAAGTTCCCGTTTTTCCTTCAAAATCGAGAATTGATGCCGCTTGTTCAGAGGTCACAAAAGTGATTTTTGTGGTAAAAGAAGCTGATTCTGTCGTTGTAAATTTCATAGTTGCCCCATTTCATATTTGATTTTTATTAAAATATAATAGTGCACTTCCATTGTACGGCTTCTTAGAGCATGAATTTGAAATGAAAAAGCTCTCAAAATGATCAAATCAATCTCCTTACACCACCATTTCCCTTGATAGTTCCGGTCGTTTTTGGGCGTGCCGGTTCGGCTGAACCTCACCGTCCGGTGCTGCCAGGGGTTC
>DYSA01000105.1 GCA_020726425.1 Fibrobacter succinogenes
CTTCGGTATAATCGCGGGACTCACCGGATATTTTGGGATGGGGGAGAGTTGTACCGGTCGATCGACACGGTTATTCAGTTGGTGCTGGGCGACACGGTGAGAATTTCCGCTCACAAAGAGGTGCAGACCGGAAGTCTCAAGGTGTTGCCGATTCCGATGTCCTGTTCCCTTTTTGTTGACGGATTGTATTACGGCGAAACCCCTTCGGTGGTTCGAGAATTGGCAGTGGGGCCCCACCGCGTTGACGTGGTGAAAAATGGGTATCGAATGCAGAGCCGCATGGTCACGGTGGAAGGAGGTTCTGTCGCGGAAGTTCGCGTGGAACTGGCTCAGTCGGGGAGTGGCGGGTTTGCGGTTGCGGGAAGTGCCGGTGAACTCTCCTTTGTCAGTATGAATGGTCAGGCGCGAGTCTATCACGGTGATTCATTGGTGGCGATCACGGGGAAAGGGAGCGTTAAAATTCCCGCAGGACGCTACGAGTTTCGGTTTGAATCAGCTCAGGAAAGCCAAGTGAAGACGGTCACCGTTGCCGGCGGTGAACGGAAAGCGGTTCTCGTAAGTTTTCTGGATCGTTAAGATGAAGTGGATCATTGTATTGGTACTTTTTTCCTCGCTAAGTGCAGATCCGGCGGTGCGCTTAGTTCCCACCGTTGAACAATTTCTTCCGATGATTCACGGCAGTTCGGTGCGAACACATCCGCTTGACAGTCGCTATGGGATTGATCTGGAACCAATATGGCGAGCTATGTTTCGTGCAATCGCTCACCGCGATTCTTCGGTTCACCGTAGGCCGGAATCGCAAACCGGAACCGAGTTGAGCGGTGCCTTTCGATTTAATCCGCAATCGCGCACTCTGACACTTACCCTGTATCTCTACGAAAATGGGAGCTATCGCGACTGTTCACGGGAGATTGATTTTACCGGTGATGCCTCGAAGGTAATTCCCGATTTTCACTCCCGGTTCGATGGCGGTATCGAAGAGCAACGAAATCTCTACCGTGGGCGAGCGGTGGATCGATTACTGCAGATGGCTTTGGCGGGTAAAGTTCCGTCACTTTTGAGAAAAAACAGAGCATTTCGCATTACGAATCCCGAAGTGATACGTGGTGACTGGAAGCTTCAGATCTTTCTGGAACAACTTTCGTCTCAGTTTGGCACGAAATTTACAACTCTTTCCGATCACACGCTCACCTTTGATCCCAGTGGTTCAGTGGTATTTGCAAATTCGCACGAACGGCAGTTTCTCACCTCGATTCTTCCCGCAAAAAAGAGTGTTGCTGCTCCAGTACAATTTTACTTTGCACCGTTGAATAGTGGTGTTTCATTTGAATCAACTCCTATTTCAAGCAGTGTTGAAAAGAGTATGTGCAGTGAGATTACTCAGTATGTTGAACGCGATTATCCCAAACTTTTCGCCCCCTTGGATGAAACAAGATTGAATCAGCTGTTTGATTCTCCCGATCAACCATCGGTCGTTGTAGGTGCAGTTGATTCCGAAGAGAGTGTTCGGTATCGGTGGGTCACTCCTCGTGAATGGGTTCGGTCACTGTCGGTAATCGCTTTGAAAAATAGAACATTCAAGGTTTCCTGTTCTGTTAACGATATAGTTCAAGATCCTCACAATCCCCAGCGGTTTTGGGTGATTGCGAATCAGATGTGGCAAACCTTTGATCCGGCTGGAAACGAACGGTATCGCGATTCCGGGTATCTTCTGTTGAATATGGATTTTTCCGCCTCGGGAACGCTCGTTAGTGTTAATGTTTATTATCGAATCTGGATTTATCAGTACCCTGTTCATTTTCGTCAAGAAGTTTCATCGGGACAGGCACTTCTCAGAAGTGATATTGATCGCATTTTTTATTCTATCAAAGGTGTAGACAGCTCTTTGAAAGAGCAGGTGAAACAGTCTATATTAGAGAATCATTAATTATTTTAAAGGAATACCATGTCAACGCTGTCGAGAATAATTCTTCTTGTAACACTTATTATTAGTTATTCGTCGGCTGCACACTCCTTTTTAGAACAGCTCACTATTACCACTATTCCGGCTCTTGAACCGGGACAACCTCAGGCGCAGTTTTTTCCTCAAAAATATGAACACAAACAACTTCCGTTTAATGAACCCGGGTACTATTCTCTCGAAGGTACGGTTGCGATCGACCCGAAATTAGAGAATGTCGGCCTTTACATCGGTAGTACCGCCTATCCAATAACCGTGTATGTCGGTGGGGAAAAAGTGTACAGTTGGGGTAATGGCAAAGATTCGCACCATTTTGTCGATTATCGTTCACACGGTATTGATATCGATTCGGGGGTTGTTGGTCGTCAATCATTTCGTGTAGATTTTTGGTGTAACGGCGAATCGTTTGTTCTTCCCGGATTCTATTTCTGGGAACACACCGATGTGGTAAATCGAGCTACAAGAGTTAGTTTTTTTAATATTCACCTTTTGAACGGGATTCTTGTTGCCGCAGTTTTAATCGCGATTTTGTTTGGAGGAACCTTTCTAATTTCTGGACGGAAAGATCTGGAAATCCTCTATTTTGCACTTCTATCACTGACGCTTGTGTTTGCACTGTTGATTTTTCCTTTGAACAGTCAGCAGTTTTATGAGATTCCTCTATTTAAGCTTGGCCGCATCGCAACAATGTTTTTACCCTTTTTCATGTTGCAGTTTGTGCGAAGTTACACGGTGGTGTGGGACAAATCGCGGTTGCTTTTTTGGATTCCACTCGGTGGAACTCTGCTAATTTCTTTTATTCTCATTTTTACAGAACCTTCAAAACCGGCTATTAATGAAGTGTTTAATGGCATGGGAACCCCCATGTTACTCGTCGAGTTTTCGTTTGTTTTGGTTATTCTGATTCGATCTTTTTATACCAAGCCAAAGAGCGAAGTCGCGCTGATAACCGGCGGATTTCTTATGTTTATTCTTCTAATGACTCACGATCTTTATTTTCTCGCAATTCAGGTACTTCCACTTTTTTGGTGGATCTCCTATGGATATCTTCTGGTGACGCTCTCCATGCTCGGAGCGCTCATTATGCGTCAACGGAAATCATACGATGATCTTCTCTATTATCGCGTGGAACTTCTCGCGGCTAATCACAAAATTGAACAGGAATCAGCGAGTCGTGAAACATTCATTCAAACAATCGCCCATGAACTGCGCACGCCACTTCACGGTATGGATACGGGGTTGCGAGCACTGAAAGATCGCATGTGTTCAGAGAAGGTTGATCAGTTGATTTCTTCTGGCGTGTTTACTTCCTTCCACCGTTTGAAAATTACATTGTTAAATATTTTCGGGTATGTTGCCGCGGAAAATGGAAATCTCAGGATTCTTTCGCATCGATTTATTCTCAACGATCTGTTTAGCGAACTTGAAACACACTTTGTTACACTTGCAGAAGAAAAAGGGATTTCGTTCAGTATTGTCTGTGGAACTCCCAATATGCCTGAACAGTTCCGTGGAGATAGAGAACACCTTCAGCTGGCACTGGCAAACATCATGTTTAACGCGGTGAAATACACCAGCTCTGGTGGAGTAACCTGTACGATTAATTATCACAATGATCGGTTGGTCTGTTCTGTTGCCGACACCGGTTGTGGACTGAAACCTGAAATGCGCGATGCGTTTTTTAAGGCATTCCAGCGCGATGAACAGTTCTCCTTTTCGCAGAGATATGAAGGTGTTGGATTAGGCCTTTCAATCACTGATTCAATTGTTCGCGCCATGGGTGGTGAAATTCGCATTGATAGTGTTTACGAACGAGGTACTTCGGTTGTCATTTCACTTCCTATGGTTGTTGATTTTGGAATTGTACAACCAGACCTGTCCTATTATGCTGTACTCGTTGTTGATGATAACCGAGTCAATTGCGAGCTTCTCTCTCTTATGGTCAAAAAAATGGGATGTTCGGTTGCTTTGGCGTTCAACGGCGAAGAAGCGGTTCGACTTCACAAAAAACACAAGTATGATTTGGTGTTGATGGATATTCAAATGCCTGTTATGAATGGTTTTGAAGCGACACAGGCGATTCGGAAATACGATGCTAAAGTTCCTGTCGTCGCTGTCACAGCAAATGCTCAGTATCAGAACTGTATACGGGCCGGAATGAATGACCATTTACCTAAACCGGTAAACTATGATCATCTGAAGGAGATTCTCGTTCGGCTTTTGAACGATTAATCCTGTTTTCATTTGCATAAAGTCGGGAACGGATCATCTGTACAATCAATTATATTCCTGCGCAGTAATGAACTTTCTTTCTTATTTATAACCCTATTTTGGAGGCTTTGATGGCAGAAAAGTACATCTATGGTTTCGGCGGCGGTGCTGCTGAAGGCGACAGATCGATGAAAATGATTCTCGGCGGAAAAGGTGCAAACCTCGCTGACATGTCACAGATTGGTATCCCTGTTCCTGCTGGTTTTACAATCACAACAAACGTTTGTGGTTACTACTACGAAAATGGTAAAACACTTCCAGCAACTCTCGATGCAGAACTTGATGCACAGATTGCAACTCTCGAAAAAAATACCGGTAAAAAATTCGGTAACGTAGAAAACCCACTTCTCGTATCTGTACGTTCAGGTGCTGCGGTTTCTATGCCTGGTATGATGGACACCGTTCTTAACCTTGGTATCAACGATGAAGTTGTTGAAGGCCTTGCGAAAAAAAACGGTAACCCACTTATGGCTTGGGACTCATACCGCCGTTTCATCAACATGTTTGGTGACGTGGTAAAAGGTGTTGATCACCACCATTTCGAAGAAAAACTCACTGCTGTTAAAGCAAAATACGGTCGTGAATTCGACAACCAGCTTACTGTTGATGAACTCAAAGAAGTTGTTGCTGAGTACAAAGCTGTTTACAAAAAATATGTTGGCGTAGATTTCCCAACTGCAGCACGCGATCAGCTTGTTGAATCAGTAATGGCTGTTATCAGCTCATGGATGTCTCCACGTGCTGAACTCTATCGTACAAAAGAAAAAATCCACGGTCTTAACGGAACCGCGGTAAACGTTCAGGCGATGGTATTCGGTAACATGGGTGACACATCTGGTACTGGTGTTGCGTTTACTCGTGACCCATCAATCGGAACAAACGAATTCTACGGTGAATTCCTTGTAAACGCTCAGGGTGAAGACGTTGTTGCGGGTATCCGTACTCCAATGCCTATCGCTGAAATGGCTCGTATCTGGCCTGAAATCTATGCTCAGCTTGATGCAATCCGTCTCAAACTTGAACAGCACTACACCGACATGCAGGATATCGAATTCACCATCGAAGAGGGCGTGCTTTACATGCTTCAGACTCGTGGCGGAAAACGTACCGGTATGGCTGCGGTTAAAATGGCTTACGACATGGAAAAAGAAGGTCTTATCACTGAAGAAGAAGCGATTATGCGCGTTTCTGGTGACCACCTGAACCAGCTTCTTTTCCCGATCCTTAATCCAGCTGACAAAGCAAAAGCGATCGCTGACGGCCGTCTTTTCGGAAAAGGTCTTCCTGCTGGTCCTGGTGCTGCAACAGGTCAGGCTGTATTTACTGCTGACGATGCTGAAGCATGGGCAAAAGCGGGTAAAAAAGTTGTTCTGTTCCGCAAAGAAACTTCACCTGAAGACGTTGCTGGTATGCTCTACTCTGAAGCTACCGTTACTTCAACCGGTGGTATGACTTCTCACGCTGCTGTTGTAGCTCGTTCATGGGGTAAATGTTGTGTGGTTGGTGCTTCTGACCTCGACATGAACTATGAAACAAAAACGCTTACTATCGGTTCATTCACAATCAAAGAAGGCGACGTTGTTGCTATCGATGGTTCTACAGGTGAAATGATCGTTGGTGACATCCCGACTTCTTCATCTCCAGTAATCGCTGGTATTGTTGATGGCGACCTCGAAGCTCAGAAAACTGAAGTATACGAAATGTTCGTAAACATCATGGCGTGGGCAGACAAAAACAAACGTCTTCTTGTTCGTACCAATGCAGACTCCCCGAACGATTCACGTGTTGCACGTGCTCTCGGTGCTCAGGGTATCGGTCTTTGCCGTACCGAACACATGTTCTTCGAAGGTGACCGCGTATGGTCAGTTCGCAAAATGATTCTTGCGGAAACTCTTGAAAAACGTGAAGAAGCAATCGCGGAACTCCTTCCGTTCCAGCGTGAAGATTTCGAAGGAATCTTCCGTGAAATGAACGACTGTGGTGTTACTATTCGTCTTCTCGATCCACCTCTCCACGAATTCCTTCCTGCTGATGAAGCGGGCGTAAAAGAGATGGCTCAGCGTATGGGTGTTGCTCTTGAAGTAGTTGAAAAGAAAATCGAATCACTTCACGAAATGAACCCAATGCTTGGTCACCGTGGATGTCGTCTTTCTATTACCTACCCAGAAATCTGCGTAATGCAGGCAACTGCGATTATCGAAGCTGCTTGTAACATGTCAGCTCAGGGTATCAGTGTTAAACCTGAAATCATGGTTCCATTGATCGGTAAGCCTGAAGAGTTCCAGTACCTCGCGAAAATCATTCGCGAAACTGCGGACAAGATCATCGCTGAACGTGGTGCGAAATTCACCTATCAGGTTGGTACAATGATGGAAATCCCTCGTGCAACTCTTGTAGCTGACAAAGTTTCAGGCGGAGCAGACGGTGCGGAATTCTTCTCATTCGGTACAAACGACCTTACGCAGATGACTTTCGGTTACTCGCGTGACGATATCGGTTCATTCCTTCCTGACTACCTTGACAAAAAGATTCTCCTTGAAGATCCGTTTGTATCGATCGACCAAGAAGGCGTTGGTTCACTTGTTGAACTGGGCGTGAAAAAAGGTCGCGAAGGCCGTTCTGGTCTCAAATGTGGTGTTTGTGGAGAACATGGTGGAGATCCTGAATCAGTTAAGTTCTTCCATCGTGTAGGTCTTGACTATGTATCGTGTTCACCTTACCGTGTACCGGTTGCTCGTCTTGCTGCTGCTCAGGCTGTTATCGAAGAAAAACGCAAAGCGAAATAATTCTCGCTGATCCGTTTTACGATAGATTAAATCCCTCTTCCGAGAAATCGGGGGAGGGATTTTTAGTACATTGATAAAACTATTCTTCAATGTATATTTTTGTGATTATAACTCGAGGTGAACAATGATTGCTCGCGAACAGATTGCTCTGTGTACAGATATTTTGCGAAAGGCGTATAACCCTTCCGCAATCTATCTCTTTGGATCATACGCATGGGGAACGCCAACTGACGACAGTGATCTTGATTATCTCATCGTTCTGAAAGATTCTACCGTGCCGGTTGTTCGTCGATCTCAGATTGGTGAAACCGCTTTGATGAATGCGCGAATTTCAGTTCCCACAGACTTGATTGTAACGACGGAACATGAGTTTTCTCGGCGAGTTCCTATTCAATCAGAACTGTACCATAAGATTTATCACGAAGGTGTTTTGGTATGAATTTTTATACCGATTGGGTAAAGAAGGCGGAGCATGATCTTCGTACCGCAAAAATCATTCTCGCAACTGACTCTGAATTGACTGATACAG
>DYSA01000106.1 GCA_020726425.1 Fibrobacter succinogenes
GTGAAACCGATCCTGGAGGATCAAACTGAATATTAGACCATGGATTTATCCATGGAACCGATGGTGAATACGTGAAACGATCCTGGAGGATCAAACTGAATATTAGACCATGGATTTATCCATGGAACCGATGGTGAATTCGGAAACCAATCCGACAGGATCAAACTGAATATTAGACCATGGATTTATCCATGGGAACGGTGGGTGCAATGGAGCACAATCAATCCCACACGGTATTCGGATCATATTCTATCCCATACCGATCAAGCAGTTTGATCATTTCAGTTTTTGCACTGTTGGTTTGATGGTGTTCACGTTGGTTTTTGATGTAGTTGATTAACTGATTCAAATGAGAATGACTCAATGAAAATGCACCATATCCGGTCTGCCATGAGAAATTCTGGATCATGTTTGATTCTGAAATCCAATGCGAAGATGATCCTTTTATGTGTCGAACTAAATCGGCAATCGCAATCGTTCGGGGAAGATCGAGGGCGATATGAACATGGTTTTCAGTTCCTCCTACCCGATAACAGTATGATCCGTGATTTTCAATAATCCCTTTGATGTAGTTATGAATCGCGGGAAGATGCTCTTCTGGGATTAGTGATGATGTCGTTTTAATATGAAATGTAATGTGCAGGATCACTTGAGAAAATGAATGAGGCATGGTTGTTCCGATCATTGAATTTGAGATTCATTGTATCGAAACGACAGCAATTTGGCAATCAATTTAATCTACTGATTAATCTCATCAATACCGGTGATTTTGGGGAATCGATCCGGTAGGATCAAACCATACATTCGACCATGGATTTATCCATGGGAATAATTTCACCGAGCCGAATAGGCTGCTCCCTCGGGATCTTTAAACAGAACAACATCGTCAATTTCAACGGTTCCTGTATCGCCCGTTGAACCTTCGACTTTCCACAGTAGGCCTGTGATCAATTGCGAATTAAAGGGAACCGCATCACCCCAGAATGGCTGTTCAAGATCGTTCTTGAATGTAATTGTCACCGTTTTCCAGCCACACGCCTTCGGCCCCTTCTGATCCCTCACGCGATCACGCCCACGGTTTGTGTCTCTTGTGTCCGCCGGAAAAGAATTGGTTCACCATTTCTGATTGAAAAGCAACGATGCAAGGACACAACGATTCAAAAACTATTTTAGATTTGAATCACTTTTTTGAAGAGTTCTGCGCCATTTTTCAGATGGGCCGCCGAAACTTCGGAGAACGGAATCCACTGGTAGCTAACTGCTGTTCCCGTGGTAATTTTTACCAGAATATTTGAAAAGAGCATTTCGCCCGAAAGAGTAGAGAGATACGGCTGGCTAAAAGAAACCACCCCATTTTGATTCGTCGTTTCAATCTGCAAGACCGAATCGCGAACCGCGTGGCTATAGGGAACACTTCCATACAGTGCAATTTCACAATCGGGAACCGGTTTCCCCGCATTGTCGAGAATCGTCAACTCAATTGTTTCAACCGTAGACATTTGAAGAGAATCACCACTGACATGCGTTTCACCGATTCGATTGAGACACTGAACCGAATAGTCGTCCCACACCAGCGCACTTCGCAACGCCATAACCGTCGGATCCAGTTCGTATGCAAGTTTTGTGACCATATTCTGATCCGCAAAAACCTCTTCTTTAACTACGTAATAGGCTCCCCGCCCGATCCCAAAAAGCCATGCGAGATTGATCATTGACTCTTCGCCAAAGATTCCACCGGGATAGGTAGGCGAAAGATCGTGCAACAACACGCGAGTGTCGTGATCGTACTGACCAAAAGTACTGCTTTCAAATGGAGAATACAAAAGCCGGAACTCAAATCCTTGTGGCGGTGCGATATTCTGATCGCCCACAGCCCCGGAATAGACATAAAGCGATTCTATTTCACACACCATGACACCGGAAAATTCAGGGCCGGAAAAAGTTGGTGCAAGTCGAGCGAAATGATCTTTCACCAATGTTCGCACCGAATCGATTCCGCCAAAATAGGCGACCATGGAATCGGAAACTCCCACAAGAACCGGAACACGCCAGATCGGACGGATCGATTCACTGATTCCCGCGATACTCTGCGTTACCGTGTCCCGAGAAATCACCGTAATTGGATCAAGAAGTTTCTTTGTTTGAGCAATCAGTCGTGCCGAAGAGATCTGCGCAGCGGGAATATTCGTAAACAGAACCGCCGTGTGCCCCTGTTCATAGGACGATCGACGGGAAACAGACCGAACAATCGTGGTGCCATCGACAATAAGAGTCAATGAATCAGTGAGAAGTGAGTCGGGAATCACCAACTCCACCGATCCCATGGCAACCACATTGATTGTTCGTGGTTCAGAGGACGGCACTACATTCATGATCAGTGCCGCCAAATTGGCAGTCGTATCAATCACTTCGATAGAAAACGACGAAGGAACACCACTGAACCGAACCGATTCATCGGATGCAGTGATCTGTTCTTGAATCGTGCCAGAAGTCGTATCGAGCGGTGAGTAGGTCGAAGGCACAAGTCGCACGGCGATGTTTGAAACAGGGCGATTATCGGCAACAGTAATAATCACCGAAAAATCGGGATTGTCCGAACCACTGCCCGCAAAATTTGAACCGCAACTGTTGAGCATAAAGAGCAAAAAAGCTATGAGATATTTCATTTTTTCGCCCCCCGTATAGCACTGACCGGAAAAAGCTGAAGAACCAGTTCATAAATCTCTTCGGGTTGAGAATCTTGTTCTACCCCCGCGAGAATATCCTGTCGCACGCGATCGAGAATCGCCCGAATTTCGCGATAGTAATTTCCACTGAGTGGAATAGTCGCGTAGGATGCGTACTTTTCTCGAGGTGAAATCGAATCAACGGTTTCTACTCCCATTCGAAGAACATCTCGTCGAGCCTGTTTTTTCACATAAATTGGAACCGTTTCCGAAGAGACAAACTGGTGCTGCAAATAGTACGAACCATCTTCGTTGCGAATCACCATGCCACTGGTGAGAATCTTTTCCACTGCCGAACGAGCATCGGGAATCGATATCGAAGGTCGCACCATTTTGGCCAAGATCGCCGGATCATCGTGCCATTCAACCAGAACCATCAGTTCACGGATCACCGGATAGTACCACTTTTCGTAAAAAAAGAAATGATTCTCTTCCACATGATGAACCGCCACTTTGCGACCGATAGTCCGCAGTGCGTCAAAATGAGTGTCCTTATCTTCAGAACGTTTGGCTTGATTTAGTTGCACCAGATGAGTGAAAAACTGAGCGTGTTTGTTTGGCAGTTTCAGAGCGTCAATGATCTTGCCCGCAGATTCGCGAGAAAGATTTCGTTCACCCCGAATAACCATGGCGACAAAGTTGTGAGCAGAAAATCCCGCCCGCAAAGCGAAAGAACGAAATGAAAACCCTTTGATTTCAGTTTGTTTCGTTTCAAAGTAATCCCGAAGAAACTCTCGGTAATCACTGTAACTGAAAATGGATTCTAGGATTTCTTCAGATTTCATTTTTCCCTCCGCCTATTACTAAAGGTAACGACAATTGGGCAAGGACGCTACTATTCTTATGATTTTTTAAGATTTTGGTAACAATAGTTTCCAAATAAAATGAAAACCATTTAACTAAAGTACTATTAATGAAATTAATATCATAGAAACAACTGGTAACAAATACTTTCATACATTACTTTCTGTTTCCACAAAAGAACATGTCATTTCCTCAAATTTTAATCTACCACACATGAAAATCCAATCAGGCAAATCGTTTTTGATTGATCAAAGCTCAAACAATCAACGACACAATGCCTCAAATGTACTGCGCCGGAGACTGGCTCATTTACCCCAGAGGAGTGGTGCGATTGAACACCTTAAAGAGTGCTCAATTTGGTATATTTGAATCCATAAAAATCAAATTTGAAATGAGGCTCTCATGTTTAAAGATACGCGACAGGAAGCAACCACTCGTCTGATCACCATGAAACAGGATGCGCTTGCAGGAAAACCGATCGACACACTTCTGTTTACCCGCATGATCCTTCAGAAAGTCTCCCGAACCTACGCACTGACCATCCGCGCGCTCGGTCAGCCGTTCCGCGAACCGGTTCTCGTGGGATACCTTCTCTGCCGAATCGCCGACACCTACGAAGATTCCGCGACGCTTCCCTATGAAGCAAAGATTAAATCCCTTACACTGTTTTTAGATCTGCTTCGCGATGGGGAAGACAAAAACAAGCTCAACGAACTGAAAGCGCAACTCACACCGTTTTCACCTGAAGATGATGAAGAGTTCCTCGCGCTCTTTCCTGAACTGACGATCGCTCAGTACCGAACTTTCGATGCGGAGGTTCAGAAAATTATGTTGAACACCGTGTCTGAAATGGTCGAAGGTATGAAATCGACTGTGACCAAACAACATACGCAAGGAACCGTCGGTACCGACACCGAAGCAGAACTTGAACAGTACTGCTACTACGTTGCCGGAACCGTGGGGAATATGCTCACCGACCTGTTCTATCATCAGTCGCCGTGGATCGGCAAAAAACTTCACGGCGAAATGGCAAAGCTGAACAAGTCGTTTGGACAGGCACTTCAGTTGACAAATATTATCAAGGATGCCATGGGCGATTTGAAACGCGGGGTGAGTTTCATTCCGAAAGATCTGGCTCACGAATACAAGGTGGCTCCAGACAAACTCTACCTTCCGGAGAATCGCGAAGCCGCTAAAAAGGTGATGAACCATCTGATTCTCAAGGCGACAAAGAATCTCAACGAAGCACTCGACTACTGTCTTATGATCCCAAAACAGGAACCGCGGATGCGTCTCTTTACGATCATGCCAGTACTTTTTGCGATCAAAACCCTCGGTGCGGCCATGGACAACTACGACATGCTACTTGATCCGGACAGTTCGGTGAAAATCTCTCGCGGTGAAGTGAAACGGATTATCAACTATATCACAATCAACTGTATCTGGGATTATCAGCTCGTGAAAGAGTACCAGAAAGAGTTGAAAAAGATTGAAGCACAACTTGGCGTGGAAATTCCGCTCAACATTATGAGCATTCCGTTTATTCCAATCGCGTTTACGAAATAGGAACTACCATGCCGGAACTGGACATGAACAAAATTCGATCGATCTGCGAATCGCACAGCGTGAAAAAACTATCGCTGTTCGGTTCATTTGTATCGGGAGATTTTACGGAATCAAGCGATATCGATGTCTTGGTAAGTTTCGATCGTGACAAGATTCCCAATCTGTTCGACTGCTATTTCGATCTTAAAGAGAATCTCGAAAATCATTGGAAACGCCCCGTTGATCTGGTGGTTGAAAAAGAGTTCAAAAACAAATATTTCCGTGAATCGGTGGAAAAATCAAAGGTGACGATTTATGAACAGTAAGTCGTTCAAATATCTTCAGGATGTTGTGGATGCCGGCGAAGCGATTCAGCGGTTTGTTTGCGGGATTTCTCTTGAACAGTTTGAGCTGTCAGAACTGATTCAGCGGGCAGTGGAACGGGAGTTTGAAATTATAGGTGAAGCACTCAACCGTATTTCCAGAATCGATGAAGAGCTGTTTGATTTGATTCCCGATGCGAGCAAGATTATTGGTTTTCGGAATATCATCGCTCACGGATATGACATCATCGAAACTGAAATCGTTTGGGATGTGGTGAATCAAAATCTTCCCAGACTTCTCCATTCAATATCAGTAATACTTTCTAATTGATCACCAATTACCCCCAAAAGGAGAACACTCATGGGCGAACGAAAATTAGTCAGCTTTGACTGGGCAATGAAAAAAATCCTTCGCGATAAGGAGAACTTCTGCATTCTCGAAGGATTCCTTTCGGAACTGCTGTTCAATGATATTACGATTTTGGAGATTCTCGAAAGTGAATCGAATCAGGAGTCGCGAAATGACAAGCACAATCGCGTTGATATAAAAGTGAAAAACAGTGCCGGTGAACTGATCATTGTCGAAGTTCAGTACTCCCGCGAAGATGATTTCCTTCATCGTTTGTTGTATAGCACATCCAAAACGATCACGGAACACATGAGTCTTGGCATGGAGTATTCGGAAATCAAAAAGGTTATCTCCGTGAGCATTCTCTATTTCGATCTCGGTGCCGGCGAAGACTACATCTATCGCGGTCAGACTTCGTTCGAAGGGATTCACAATCATTCAATTTTGAAACTGAACGACCATCAAAAGCTGGTCTATGGTATTCAGACAGT
Source organism: Fibrobacter succinogenes (assembly GCA_020726425.1). Classification (GTDB taxonomy): domain Bacteria; phylum Fibrobacterota; class Chitinivibrionia; order Chitinivibrionales; family Chitinivibrionaceae; genus JAIFMU01. Next base: position 6,239 of record DYSA01000106.1, read on the forward strand.
TCCCGATATTTTTCCTGAATACTACCTGATCAATCTGAAAAAATATCACGATGAAACCAATGATACTCTCGACGAATGGATCTATTTCCTGAAAAATGGAGAGATAAAAGATGGTTTTCATGCTCGCGGACTTCTTGATGCGAAAGAAAAACTTCGTGTAATGAGCATGAAAACAGAAGATCGCCAAAAATACGACCGCTATGTCGAAGATCTTCGCGACGAAGCGAGTTGGTTCAAATCGACTTATATTCGCGGAGCTATGGAAGGGCGTGAAGAGGGACGTGAGGAAGAGCGGATACGCCAGGAACAGATCCGAGCTAAAGAGATTGCGGAGATGGAACGAAAAGCGGAAAAAGAAAAGCACGAACTGATCCTCACCATGGCACGCCAGCTTAAATCAGCCAAAACAGCCATCGAAACCATTATTCTTGCCACCGGATTATCAGAATCAGAAATTGAAGCGTTGTAACTTTTACCGGTTTTCAAAGAGAGAAGGTTTTCATGGGAGCGCATTTAAATGTAATGACACCGGTGACGATTCAAATTTCAAAATCAGTGGAAAAAGATGCACCTCTCGCAAATCCCGAAGAGTTTCTTCCGGTCAAATATCGGGAACATTTTCGCCTTGTCAGTTCCGAACAGAAAGAGAAAAAGATTGCAATTGGGAGTTTCAAAATGACTTCATATAAGCATGAAGCTCAATTTGAACTGATTGAAAATGTTCATGGGCAGATCAAAGAGTTTCTTCCACTTTTCTGGAATGAAATGGCAAAACCGTTCGCGGGAGTTCGTTCGCCTATTATCGAGATCGAAACGCTTACACCTTTTTTAGAAAATGATTTTACCACACTCGATCTTTCCCGTGAAAATCTCGACAATCTTGACGATCAATTGTCTCGAATCTATTCGAATTATTTCCTGCGGATTTACGGACTTCCTAATCAAGTGGTGTACAGCGGATTTCCTATAGAAATTGATGAAAATACCAGTGCCGTGATCGAATGTTTTTCGATCCTTCAGTTTTGGGAAAAGTACGGAATCGAACGGGAAGCCGAAGATGCTTTTTCACGTCAGGTTGAATCGGTTATTCAGGAACTTACTGCAAAATATGCAGTCGGAAAACATGTTTTCATGGCAGCCTTCTAATACAATGTTCCAACGGGTACAACTGATTTCCAACGGGGAGAAATGATTTCCAACGGGGATATCTGATTTCCAATGGGGATAAATGGCAAACGAACGGGGATATTTCATAAACGAACGGGGATATTTCATAAACGAACGGGGA
>DYSA01000107.1 GCA_020726425.1 Fibrobacter succinogenes
GATTAAGAGATTAAGAGATTAAGAGATTAAGAGATTAAGAGATTAAGAGATTAACGTTCCTATTTGAACCATTTTCCGGCGGACAATGGATATGTAAACCTTGTGCGTGTCCGCGTTAGGGACAGGAAGGGGCCGATAGGCGTGCTGTATTTCAGCACCGAGCGCAGCGAAGCCCTGGAATGGCCCGGCGGTGAGCCTCGGCGAACCGAAACGCCCAAAGGAAACGCAATTACATTCAGATTCAAATTTGTCTTCAAGAGATTGAAATAAGTCATCAATAAAAGAAGGAATAACCAGTGAAAACAATAATTGAAACGAACAAACTGACAAAGATATACGGCAAGGGCGAACTGGCGGTATCGGCACTTCGCGGGATTGATCTCACTATCAACGAAGGCGAGTTCACCGCTATTGTGGGGCCTTCGGGAAGTGGCAAGACCACCTTTATGAACATGATCACGGGAATCGATACGCCTTCTTCCGGCGAAGTATCCATCGATGGAAAGATGATTTCCAAACTATCCGGCGGCGAACTTTCCGAGTTTCGCAAGAACAATCTCGGTTTCATATTTCAGTCATACAACTTGATCCCCGTTCTTTCCGTGGAAGAAAATGTCGAGTATATCATGTTACTTCAGGGAAAAGATAAGGCGTATCGTCGAGAACGCGTGAGCCATATTCTCAATGAAGTCGGTTTAAGTGGATTTGAAAAACGCCTTCCAACTCAGCTTTCCGGTGGACAGCAACAGCGCGTTGCTGTAGCGCGAGCGATGGCTTCAAAACCGCGGATCATTATCGCCGATGAACCGACCGCTAACCTTGACTCCGCCACCGGAACGGCACTTCTGGACATGATGCAGAATCTCAATGAACGGGACGGCATGACATTTCTGTTTTCCACTCACGACGACCATATCATGAGTCGGGCGCGGCGAATAATCCTTCTCAAAGACGGAGCAATTGACAGTGATGAAATCCGCTAAGACACTACTATTATTGCCACTTTGCGTGGGCGCAGTGGAGTATCACGGCTATGCGAAACTGTATCCTTTCGGGCAGTTTCAAAAAGATTCCTCATCTCTGACCATTCAAGGCAGAGTGCGGCAAGATCTTTCGGGATGGAAAGAAAATTTTCACTGGCAGATCGCCTACGAAGTTTCTCCTGTGGGGTATCTCCCAAAAAATGATCTACCTGCCAGAGAATCACTTGCATCTGCTCACACGATCTATCGCGTGGCCGATTTTGCCAAAACGATCTATCCTTCTGAACATGAAAATGCCAAACGATCCGCCGTGACTCACAATCTCGATGGCTTCTCTCTCGATTACAAAGGCGATGCCGTGTCATTTACCGTGGGAAGACAGACTCTCGGGTGGGGATCGGCGCGAACGATAAATCCCACCGATGTTCTCACGCCGCTGGGATTTGGGGAAATCTACAAGGAAGAGCGCGTTGGGATCGATGCGGCGGTTCTGCGCATTCCTCTTGGAATGACCGGTGAAATCGAAACCGGTGCCGTAGCGGGAGAGTCGTTCGAAAAAGGGAACAATGCCGGTTTTTTCCGGATCAAAGGAACAGCTGGCGTAGGCGATCTTTCGGGAGCACTGGTATATTTTCGGGGGAATCTCCTGCTCGGTGGCGATTGGGAATCGAGCATTCGCAAAGCCGGAGTGAGAATAGAGTTGGCCCAAGTGATCACCAATATTGCAGAACGGGACACGGTGGAAGATTATTTCCGACTCACGGGGGGATTCGATCGCATGTTTTCAGAAAAGTTCATACTCTTTGGCGAATATCATTTTAATGAATCCGGTGAAAATAACGGGAATATTCCCACAAATATCACTGCCTACTGCGAAGGCAACGTGAAATTTCCGGGCCGTCACTACCTTGCCATCGGAGCGTCCCATCAGATTCACCCGTTGGTGAGTCTCTCTGAATCGGTTATGAGCGACTGTTCCGACGGACTTACCATGATCAGCGTCGCGTCCACTTTGAACCTTCCGAATGATGAACGATTCTCTCTCGATCTCGGTACTATCGCCATAGTTGGGAGTCTAAACTCTACTGCCACACTATATGGTGGTGCGCGGTTTTATTGGTAAAGGAGCAAGTATTAGGAAGAACTCGCTCTTTTCCACTCGCTCATTTGGTAGGATCGGTAGAGTATCAAACCTCCCCAGATCACCGCACCGATCATGATCATTTTTCCCGAGTTCCACGCAAAAGTTCCAATGGCAATGTCATGCATCTGAAGGTTCAGTTCCCCAAGAATAAATTCCCAGTCATGAAATCCATAAGGAGAATCCTGCCCAGTATTTCCACCTAAAAGGGGAAGTTCTCCCGCGCGAGCATCGGCAATATAGGGAGCAATATCGAGAAAGTTTTCACCAAACCACCAAAGACAGATCACTGCACCAAAGCTGTCTAGAGTTTTGAACATCAGGGTAAATCCACAAACCATGGGCATGAGAAGTTGCATTCCCGTTCCCATAAAAGAAACTAAAATTGGAGGTAAAAAACCAAAAATGATATGGCCCGCCTCGTGAAAAGGCAAATTGACCAAATGCCAAAAACCAGAAACCTTTTCATAATCCATCGGCGAAGCGACAAATCGAACGGTAAAGATAGTAAATAGAATGAGTAAGCCAACTCGGAATATCCAATCAACCTGATTGAGGGGTTGATTGATTAAAAAAAGGAAGCGATCATTTCTGACCGATCCCTTTGTTCGTCGTGGTTTGCGATGGCCAGTGCCACTGTTCCCCGTAAACTCCATCAGATGTCGCCTACTGTTCGTTTTTTCGGAACAACTTTTAACTCCGTTACGCCGCCGAATGTCTTTTTGTGAGCTTCTTTGTGGATCGAACTGAGATTAACCTGTTTGTCCATCTCTTGATCCGCTCCCATGGCGTAGAACAGTTTTCGTTTACCGCTGATAAACTGCTGAATGTAGCTGTTTCTCGAAGCGCGAATCTGTGCCGGTGTTCCCTGAAAAATGATTTTTCCATTGTGAAGCATGCAGATTCTATCGGCAATTTTATAGGCGGAACTCATGTCGTGAGTGATCACAATAGATGTCATGTTGAGCTTTTGACGAAGACCCAAAATTAGATCATTAATCTTGTCCGACATAATGGGATCCAGTGCCGATGTCGGTTCATCGTAGAGCATTATATCTGGTTCCATCGCTACTGCTCGAGCCAATCCGACGCGACTGCGCATACCTCCGGAAAGTTCCGCCGGCATTTGGTGTTCGATATTATGTAATCCCACCATTGAAAGACCATTGCGAATTCGCGCTTGAATTTCATCTTCGGTGAGATTTGTCCGTTCGCGAAGGGTAAACCCGATATTGTCTCCCACGGTCATGGAGTCAAACAGCGCAGCTCCCTGAAAGAGAAGCCCAAATTTTTGACGAACTTTGTCATATTCAGAATCCGGGGTTATAGGAGATGAAATAACTTTTCCGTTGTAGATAATTCGTCCACCATCCGGTTTCATCAATCCCATAATATTCTTGAGAATCACACTTTTACCGTGTCCTGATTGCCCGATTATACAGGTAATTTCGCCGCGCATGATTTCAATATTTACATCGTGAAGCACCGTTTTGGGCCCAAAATTTTTTTTAACATGCTCAAGTTTGAGAATAGTGTCTTTCATTGGTTCCCCTTTTACAAAAACAGAATTGCAATGACAAAGTCAAAAATCAGAATGAGAATTGCAGAAAGCATTACCGCTCGGGTAGTTGCATCACCAATTCCCTCGGCACCTTTTGCACACTCGAGCCCAAAATAGGCACCGCAGAATGCGATAATTCCGCCGAATACGGATGTTTTTAAAACGCCGAGAATCATATCATTAGGACTGAAAAAGAGTCGAAGACCTTCGAGATAGGTATTCATAGTCACATCAATAAAAAAGTGAACAAAGATGATCGATGCCATATACCCAAAAAACTCAGAAATGATCACCAGAACAGGAAGCATAATTATTGATGCAATCACTTTTGGAACAATGATATAGCGAGTCGAATCGAGGGAGAGACAGGTCATGGCGTCGAGTTGTTCGCTGTTTTTCATACTTCCCAACTCCGCGGCAATTCCCGTGGATATTCTCGATGAAACCACAAACGCTGTAATGACCGGAGCCAGTTCAGAAATAAGCGATTTACTTACCACAAACCCCAGATAGCGCATAGGAACAAGCCCTTGAAATTGGAAGTTTGCCTGTACAACGACTTCTGCCCCGATAAAAATTGATGTGATAATAACCAAGGGAATTGATTCAATACCAATAATTCTCATCTGGCGAATAGTCAGATCGGGATTTTTAAAGATCAAGGGAGCGCGAATAATTACATCGCGAATGATCTCTGCAAATCGCGAAATGGCAGCGAAAAAATCAATGAGATGTTCAAGATTTTGATGTTTGTGTCGTACCATTAGAAACCTGCCTGTGAATCATCGTGAGTGGTATCGAGATTGTCAAATCGGGTATAATGACCCGTCCAAGAAACCGGGACATCGTCCAGTGGTCCGTTACGCTGTTTACCAATAATGATTTCACCCAATTTTGAAGCCGCTTCGTAGCGTTCATCATTTTTATCCATATAATATGATTCACGGTGAACGAACAAAACGATATCCGCATCTTGTTCGATAGATCCCGATTCGCGAAGGTGCGAGAGCATGGGGCGTTTCGATGCACCACTCTGTTCTGTGGCACGGGAGAGCTGGGCGAGGGCAATTACCGGCGTACTTAGTTCTTTGGCTATTTCTTTGAGCGTTCGTGAGATCGAACCGACCTCTTCTTGACGGCTGTTCGTTTTTTCTGATGCTTTCATTAGCTGAAGGTAGTCGATAATGATTAGACCTAGATCTCCCTCGATCGACTTGATTCTTCGACATTTAGCGCGAACTTCCATTGGGCTTATACCCGCAGTATCATCAATATAGATACCGGTTTGATGAAGCATCCCACCCGCCGTGGAGAGTCGAGTCAAATCATCACCGCCGAGATATCCTCCGCGAAGTTTGTGCATGTCAACCTGTGCTTCGGAACAGAGCATACGCTGAACAAGTTGTTCTTTAGGCATTTCCAAAGAGAACAACGCGATCGGTCGCGGCTTTTTTACACGAAGTGATGCGTTCGCTGCCAAGGAGAGACAAAATGCGGTTTTTCCCATACCGGGACGAGCGGCGACGATGATCAGTTCGCCGGGGTGGAATCCGGTAGTGAGTTCATCCAAACGCGTAAAGCCTGATTCAACGCCTGTAATACCACCGGTGTTCGCCATCTCTTCAATACGTTTGAACGTACTTGCCATCAGTTCACGCATAGGAATAGGGCGGTTCGTTTTTTTGTTTTCACTGATGTCGAAAATGCGCTGTTCAGCGTCATCGATTACTAATTTTGCCACCGCTTCACTTTCAAATGAAGCGGTAGTGATCTCAGATGTTTCGTGAATCAATCTCCGAAGAAGCAGTTTGTCTTCCAGAATATCAGCATAGTGATCGATATTTGCGGAGGTTGAAACCGTCGTTACCAGTTCTGAAAGATAGGTTTCACCGCCGATATTGATCAGCTTTTCCATGCGGCGAAGTTGTTCTGCCAAAAGAGTTAAGTCACATGATCGGTCTGAATTATAGAGACGAATCATCGCTTCAAAGACGGTTCGGTTCTGTTTTGAATAAAAATGATCCGGCGTGACCCGTTCCATGACGGAGTCGAGAACCTGCTCATCGATCAAGGCTGATCCCAGGAGTGATTTTTCAACTTCGATAGCCTGCGGAGGAATTTTTTCGAGAACCGACTGTGAAGGTTCCTCTTTTTTTCTACGCGTATATTGTTCTTCACCCATTGGTTAGCTCCCGATATTGCGACTGAAATTTTTGAATATCTTCCCAGAACTCTTTGCGCAACGCAGAGTTTCTGAAAACCTCATCAGGATGAAAGGTAACGATAGCCGGAATGCCAAAATATGAGTGTGGTTGTCCTCGATACTCTGAAATTTTTCTATCCGACTGAAAAATTGTATCGGCGGCAGTTTTCCCCAAAACGAGAAGAATCATAGGACGAATAATTGAGATTTGCCGTTTGAGAATCGGGAAACAGGTGCGACACTCTTGAGCGGAGGGCAAACGATTGCCACGAGTTCTGCATTTAATCACATTGGTCATAAATGTTTCCGTGTCTTTGTCAATATTTACCGCTGTAAGAATACGGCTGAGAACACCACCACCTTCGTTGTTAACAAAGGCTTTTCCTTGTTTATCCTCTTCGATTCCCGGTTTATCGCCAATGATCATTATTTTCGCTGAAGCTTTTCCGGAACCAAACACCACTTGGGTTCTGCTCTGAACGAGATCTGGACAAGCGGGACAATCTTTTCCGCGGCGATACAAATCAGCTAGTTCCGCGCGGATCTGATCTGTGGTTCTCAGGGGCTGAACCAATGAAACGGGTTTTGTAGCAACTGGCTGCTCTGGAGATGCTATGGGGGTGGTCGGCGCAGAAATTTCGGGAATAGTTGGACTTGTTGGAGTATAGGCATGTGCAGAATGTGTTGTATTGTTCGGAACAACCGGTACAGATCGAGTCACAACGGGAATTGAAAATGGAGAATGAGTTGTTTGAGAATAAGGTCGTTGTTCACCAAGGTAAAAGGCTGGAATTCCAGACTCTTCTTGCTGTGCGAAATACGTAGACAGAAGTTTTTCCAGCGGATGGTTCATATCATTCCCAAGCGTTCATTTTTTTTAACCATTCAAAATAGTTTCTGCCCGCTGAAAATGAACTTTCAGGGTGAACTTCTTAGTTTATATGTCCGGTCAATTTTGTTAGAAAAAACGATGGTTCGTCGACAGAATAATAGCACGGGGTATCACACTAGAGATAGTCAGCGTTGTCCCGTTTTTTTGATAACGTGGGTTCCGAACTGAGTCCGAACTGGTTTGCTTACTTGATTTAGTGAAAGACTTTTTACAGCATTTTCAAATGGCTGAACCATGGATCGTGGACTAAACCAACCAAGATCACCGCCCTTTTTTTTACTTGGACATGTCGAATATTTCCGTGCCAAAATGGCAAAGTCAGTTCCAGTTTTTAACTCTTCGAATATTTTGTTTACCAATAATTGATCAGTTACCAAAATATGGGATGCTCGCCATTGCATACACTCTCCAGATAGTTCATTTTGAATAGGATGCTTTCAGTTCCTAAACATCCTGTAGTTGAATTCGTAATATATCCTTTGAGATGAGACCATTCAATCGTCATTTCCGTTTTTAAGAAATTGAAGCGTAGACGAAACCTTTATGGAGTAAATCATTGCTATTGAAAATGTTACTCGCTAGCTCAATGGCGTACACGAGGTGTGTTTTCGATATATCCGATCCAGTATCGTATCCAACTTCATTTTTTGAGGAGTATTATAGCTGCGGTGTGATATAAATGTATGGTAACTACTCAGGTGTTAGTGGGGGACAAAAACTCGCTTCAGCACTCGTTCCCAGC
>DYSA01000108.1 GCA_020726425.1 Fibrobacter succinogenes
CTGGGAACGAGTGCTGGAGCCAAAAAGATTGGTAACTAGCACCTGAGTAGTAACACATTCTTTAAACAATCCCATTATTTATGAGCGCTCACCATCACATTTCTGTACAATTATGAAGCAATACGTATATTAAATTGAAACAAACTTCTAAGGAGAAAATGTGGATTTAACGGGAAAATGGGCACTTGTTACTGGTTCAAGTCGCGGCATAGGACAGCAAATTGCAATCGAACTTGCAACGCGCAATTGCAACATAATCATCCATGGCCGCTCTTCAGAAAACTGCGCAGAAACAGAATCATTACTCAAATCATTTTCTGTAAAAACAAAAACAATCGGTTCTCCGGTTGATTCAGAAAAAGGAGTGCAAAACATTATTGATTTCGTTAAAAATGAGATCGGAACTCCGGATATTATTTTCAACAACGCCGGCATTCAGAATGAATGGATCGATACATTTGCAAATGGAATTGATGTATGGGAAGAACAGTTTCAGGTGAATTTGTTCACTCCAGTTCAAATTTGCAACGCGTTTCTCCCCGACATGATCAATCGCAAATCCGGTATTGTTGTTAATGTTACCTCGGACATCTCAGGAGTCCCTGAAATGGCGTCGTATGGATCAGCAAAGTGGGCGGTCAGAAAAATGACCGAAGAGTTTGCTCATGCGTTAACAGATAGTGGCGTCACGATTTCAGCCATGGATCCGGGTTGGCTTCGCACCGACCTTGGTGGTCCCGATGCCCCCAAAGATGTAACGGCAATTATCCCCGGAGCTTTAGCACCGCTCGTGGACGACCTTGTACCTAGCGGATCGGTCTATTCTGCCCAAGAGTTTTCTTTGCATTCAGAATTGAAATAATTTCTCAAAATTTTCTATTGATAGTGAAGGAGTGAGCACACCATACAGTTCACTCCTTTTTTTACTAAAACAATCATCTCACTGTACCTTTTTCGTTACAGAATCTCCCAAATTAGCAATGATTTATCGAATGTTTTTTTTGTAGAAAAACACGAATGACGATGGTATACTCTTTAAAAAATGAGGAAAACTCAAGTTAAGGATCAAAATCATGGGCTATGATGAAGAACTAATTAACGGTTTTATAGATGAAACTCGCGACATTCTTGATGAAGTTGAGCCAACGCTCATTGACTTAACGCGGGGAAATGCAAATGCGTCAGATCTCGATAGTGAAACTATCAATAGCGTGTTTCGATTATTTCATTCACTAAAAAGTAGTGCCGCATTCCTTGGGTTTTCCAATATCGCTTCGCTCACACATGATGCTGAAAATGTTCTCCAAGGAGTTCGCGACGGCATAATCGCCATGGATATACCGCTCATTACAACGCTCGTGAAATGTCTCGATATCATCAGAAATATGCTTGAAGCAATCGAAACCAATCAAAATGATAATGGGTATGAGAAAGAAATTGCTACTAACAAAAAAGAGTTACAGATATATCTTTCCGAAGAACATTCCCACAATACTGCCAAGGAGATTCCAATGAAAGAAACGAATGCAATCTCCGCTCCGGTTGAGGAGCAAACCCAACAGCAATCAGTTGATTTTGATGACATGTTAATAACCGATGAGATGCGACTCAATTTTATCGCCGAAGGCACAGAACAATTGGAATCTGTTGAACAGGCGTTTCTCACACTTGAACGAAGTGGTTTTGATTCTCAGGTTATGCACGGTGCATACAGATCAATCCACAGTTTCAAAGGAAATTGTGGATTCATGCATTTCAATGATCTTCAAGAGATCAGCCACATGCTTGAAACTGTTATGGAACAGATGAAAGATGGGATTATCAAAGTTGAACAAAGTGTCATCACATTTATGCTTCAAACAATTGATACGCTTCGAGAAACCGTTACATCCATGAACGAAGGTGGCGATGGTTCGGTTCCTCTGCTTGCTGCGTACAAAGATCTTCTTATCGATGTATTTCCGACCTGTTTCTCTAAAAATATCTCAACGAATATGGCACCTATCCTCACACCAGTCCCAACAGAAATTAAAAAGATAGAAATTGAAACAACTGCTTCAATTGAAAATGATTCATTTGACACACCATTGGCCGCAGAAGTTTCAGAGACTCAGGTCAAGAAAAAACGCAATTCAATTGAACGACAGGATATCCGAGTAGATCTTTCCAAACTTGACAGTATTATCAATCTCGTGGGCGAACTGGTGATTGCTGAATCAATGGTCACCCGAAACCCCGCAGTTTTAAATATCGAAGATGAACGATTTTACCGTGCATCTCACCAACTTCGAAGAATTTGTAACGAGCTACAAGATGCATCAATGTCTCTTCGCATGATCCCGCTCGATGGCGTATTCAAAAAAATGATTCGCGTGGTTCACGATCTCAGCATGAAAATTGATAAAGATATCGATCTCGAGATTATTGGAGGCGACACAGAAGTTGACAAAACAGTGATTGAACAACTCAGTGACCCACTGGTCCATATTATCCGCAACTCTTGTGATCACGGAATCGAAACAAAAGAAGAACGCAAAAAATCGGGTAAACACTCTCTCGGCAAAATCACCATCGAAGGACGCCACGAAGGTGGTGAAGTGTGGATTATTATTAAAGATGATGGCCGGGGGCTCAACAAAGAGAAGATTATCGCAAAAGCGGTAAAAAATGGAATCATACGTGAAAGCGAATACCTTACAGACAATGAAATTTGGCGACTTATTTTCCACCCTGGCTTCTCAACTGCAGAACAGATCACCAATGTTTCTGGTCGTGGCGTGGGAATGGATGTTGTAAAGAAAAACGTAGAAAAACTCAATGGTCGAATTGACATTGCCACATCTGAAGGCAACGGAAGTACCATGACTATCCGAATCCCATTAACGTTGGCCATTATCGATGGTATGCTTGTACAAGTGGGAGAATCCAAGTACACTGTTCCAACACTCTCGATTAAACGAAGTTTACGAATCACGGAAGAGCAACTCACTCACTCGCCCGAAGGCAAAGAAATACTCCTTCTCGACGATAAATTTATTCCAATTATTCACCTAGGAAAACTCTTTGATCACGCCGAAGCTCACACTGAGCTTGCGGAGGGAATCTTGATCGTTGTAGATGATGGAGGAACTCAAGTTGCACTTTTTGCGGATGAAATAATCGGCCAGCAACAAACGGTGATAAAAGGACTTTCACCATATATCAGCGCTGCGAGAGGAACTTCGGGATGTACAATCTTAGGAGATGGTTCCGTCGCGCTCATCCTTGATATTCGTTCATTAGTCGGTATGGCAGAATCAATGGCCCACCTAGACACCCGAGCGGTATCGTATAAAACAGGGAAAGAGTAGAATAAATGGATAACCCAATTGCACTCCGAACAATCCAAATTTTAGATAGCGAATTTCAGCAAATTTGTGATATTGTCTATTCTCATTACGGTATTAACCTAACTGACAAGAAGCGAAGTCTTGTAATTGGGCGACTTCAAAGCGTATTGCGAAAAAGAAATTTCAGTTCATTCCAACAATATATTGAATATTTAAGTAGCCACGATGATGATGCGATGTCTGAATTAGTAAACCGTATCTCCACGAATCATACATTCTTTTTTCGAGAATACGCCCACTTTGAATTTATGATGCAAACAGCACTTCCTGAATTTGAAGAGTATCACAAAAAAAATAACTCAAATACCATTCGCGTCTGGTGCGCGGCATCTTCATCTGGCGAAGAACCGTATACATTGGCGATGCACATGATGGAATATTTCGGGAACAATTACAGCCGCTGGAAAGCAGGTCTTCTCGCTACGGATATATCAGAAGATGCATTGCGAAAAGCGATAAACGGAAGTTACTCAGAAGATTCAATCGATAAAATCCCCACAGAAATGATTCGAAAGTATTTCACGAAAAATGGTAATGAATACCATGTAAACGAATCACTTAAAAAAGAAGTAATGTACCGTAAATTCAATCTTATGACACCGGTTTTTCCATTCAAAAAGAACTTTGACTTAATTTCCTGTAGAAATGTTATGATCTATTTCGACCGAGAAACTAAGGAAGCACTTGTAAATAAGTTGTACGAGCAACTTCGTCCTGGTGGCTACCTTTTCATTGGCCATTCAGAAACACTTAATGGGTTAAACACGCCATTTAGTTACGTTAAATCAGCAATTTACCAGCGAAGAAAATAGCATGAACAGACCTATCAAAGTTCTCATTGTCGATGACTCTTCACTGGTAAGGTCACTGTTGAAACAGGGTCTTGAACAATGGGGCGATATAAAGATCATTGGCGAAGCATGTGATCCCTACGTGGCAAGTGAACTGATTTCCCAAAATCGTCCAGATGTAATCACGCTAGATATCGAAATGCCTAAGATGAATGGAATAGAGTTTCTAAAGCACATCATGTCACAACTGCCTATTCCCGTTATTATGGTGAGCAGTTTATCGGAACGAGGAAAGCAGATCACCATGGATGCACTTAGTTTTGGTGCACTTGATTTTGTAACCAAACCACAGGCAAATGAACAAGGTTCCCTGTCAAAGATGTTGACGGATCTCCATTCAAAAATTCTAATGGCAGCAACAATTACACCCCGTCACCTAACTCTTCCAAAAGTAACAACCCCCTATCAAATTACAGAAAATCAATCAATACCGTTTCGTCCACACGCAGTTGTGGTAATTGGAGCATCAACAGGAGGAACAGAAGCTATTCGCACAATTCTTCCACGTCTCCCATCTAATTTCCCTCCAATTTTGATTACTCAGCACATGCCTGCAGGATTTACAGCACTCTTTGCTTCACGACTAAATAACATCTGTAAAATCAGAGTTAAGGAAGCTGTTCACGGTGAACAACTTCAAAATGGAACAGCTTATATCGCTCCCGGTGGATTTCAAATGGGAATAACTCAAGCACATGAGGGGAATAGAATTTCCGTTCAAGAATTAGATCAGGTAAACGGCCATGCCCCGTCTGTAGGGTATCTTTTCAAGTCAGCAGAAAAAATCCAAGACCTGACAGCCGTTATTCTAACGGGAATGGGAAAAGATGGTTCACTCGAAATTACGCACTTAAAAAACAAAGGGGCATATACCATTGCACAAGACGAGTCGACCTCAGTTGTATTTGGAATGCCAGGAGAAGCGGTTCGAAATGGTGGGATTTGCACTGTTCTTCCGCTTGAAACAATTGCAGAAACTTTAATTAAAAAAATAAAGGAATAGTACTGTGGGAAAAAGCATAATACTCGGAGTCGGGGATTTTGGTGCCACCGCAGAGACGAATGGAATACTCAAAACGTATGCCCTCGGTTCCTGTGTTGCAGTCATGATCCTTGACAAAAAAACACGGTGTGTCAGCATGGCACACGTAGCTCTTCCGGAATCTTCAATAAGTCCCTCCAAAGCAATGTCATTGCCGGGATATTTTGCAGACACGGCTATTCCAGCACTGTTTGAAGCGATGAAACGAGCTACCGGTGGAGTACTTTCCCCCGCTAACGATCTCATTGTAAAAATGTGTGGCGGTGCAAACGTATCGGATACCAATAACACGTTTAATATTGGTAAACGCAATGCTCTTGCTCTTAAGAAAACACTCTGGAAATATGGACTTGCCCCTCGTGCAGATGACACCGGTGGAAATTTCAGCCGTACAGTAGCACTCTATCAGGCAACGGGTATTGTAGAAATTTCAAGTCCCGGCAAAGAAAACTGGAAGATCTGAGGAGGATTAGATGTCACAAGATAATTATAAAAAAATTGAAAAACAGATAGATACTATTCCACCACTTTCACCAGTTACATCGCAACTACTTGCAATTATCAGCGAACCGAATCATTCGCTCCAAGACGTTGTAACTGTTGTTGAAACCGATGCAATTCTCACATCGATTGTTCTCAAAACGGTCAATTCTGCAGCCTATGGATTAAAAGATACCGTAGAAACAGCAGTTGATGCAATTCGCTTTCTCGGGGACAGCATGGTGGCTGGTTTGGCAATAAAACGAGAGAAATCAGGAATTAGCGATGCACCTCTTACCGGGTACCTCGCCGACGCAGATGCAAGTTGGGCGCACTCTCTCAAAACAGCCATTGCGGCTCGATATTTTGCAAAACGGTTTAGCAACGGGAAAGTGCGAGAAGGTGTGGCCTATACCGCAGGGATTCTCCACGATATTGGGAAATCTCTCCTCTCCTCTCTCCTTCCTGCAGAGAGCTTTCAGAGTATCAATGACTCTGAATTTCTTGAATTAGAAGAGCAACTCTTAGGAATAAATCACGCAGAAGCGGGATTTATGCTTGCATATAAATGGAGTCTTCCCAAGGCGATGTGCGAAGTAATTCGTTGGCATCACGAACCTTCAAAAGCAGCAGAAGAGTTTAAAACACTTGCGTACATCATTCACCTTGCGGATATAACTGCAATGATGAGTGGAAGTGGAACCGGTATTGACACGATGCGGCATTCGATTGATTCAGAATATAAAAAATTTATTACAGTGGATGAACGAGGCCTCGAACTGGCCTTCTTTGAAATTCAACTTGAATACAACCAGACATTTAAAGCAATTCAAGCCTGTTTTGATTCTAGTAAAAGTGTAAAAAGTGAGGAGGTTAAATAATGAAAGAAGTTATTATTGCCGATGACTCATCACTTGCAAGAATGTTTACCGCCCGCTGTCTAGCCGCGGCAGGATTTTCTGGCTACTCTGTCACCGAAGCCAAAGATGGCCAAGAAGTGTATGCTCTTATGACAGAGAAAAAATACGATTTGGTTATCACCGACTTAAACATGCCTGAAATGGATGGTATTGAGTTAGTAACACGTATTTCCAAAGAACCTGAATTCGCTAAAACGCCGGTGATTGTTGTCACCAGTGCAGGCAATGAGGAGCAAAGAGCCTTGCTTAACAATCTTGGGGTGCTGGCGGTGATTTCAAAACCAATATCTCAAAGTGATTTGATAAAAGCAATTGGAGAAATACTCGAATCGGAAGGGAGCGATTATGCATAATTGGATTGAAGAAAAAGACAATATGCGATCTGCAGTAGAATCGACATTTGAACAGATCACCTTTTCAATTGTGCAAGAGATGCTTGAAACCAGTGATACCCACAAATCATCAATGGTCGAGTCATATATTTCGTGTAGTTTCGATACTGACAGGCGGATTACATTGAGTATTTCGCTTCAGGAAAGCTTTTTGGAAAGTATTGTTTCCGATCTGTACCCAGACGAAGAAGAGATCGTTCAATACAAACGGGATACGATTGATGAACTGGTAAATACAATTGCGGGAACATTCTTTAGACTTCTAGATACTAAAGTAGGTGATTTTAAATTATCAATTCCTTACAATGAACGAACTCACGAATGGAAGAACAGTG
The DNA here is from genome assembly GCA_020726425.1 of Fibrobacter succinogenes. Classification (GTDB taxonomy): domain Bacteria; phylum Fibrobacterota; class Chitinivibrionia; order Chitinivibrionales; family Chitinivibrionaceae; genus JAIFMU01. The sequence goes on from DYSA01000108.1 coordinate 7,410, forward strand.
TATTATTTAGCTTCATGCTGGATGATATTCATCCTCTGATAATATCGATCAATGAGTAGCAAAAGGGAAGCAAACAAGCTTCCCTTTTCTTTTT
>DYSA01000697.1 GCA_020726425.1 Fibrobacter succinogenes
CTTTTTGTCGTCTCCGCCTGTCCCATGGCTTTCAAAAATGCAAAGTGATCCCGCACGGCTTTCAACAGTGAAGAGCTATTCTTGTAGGGAACGCCAAACTCTTGACAGGTTTTTTCGACAATCACGCTCAATGCGGGATAGTGAACATGGCAGACTTTAGGAAACAGGTGGTGTTCAATCTGATAGTTGAGTCCTCCGAGGTACCACGTGAGGAGTCTGTTATTCGGAGAGAAGTTCGCTGTCGTCTCCAATTGGTGAATCGCAAAATCAGCGGAGAGTTTTCCCGATGAATCGGGTTCAGGAAAGGCGTTGCACTCCAATGTGTGAGCAAGCTGAAACACAACGGAAATTGTCACGCCTGCGATCGCATGGATCAACAAAAACACAGGAATAACTTCGTACCAGTGGTGAAATTGAAGTGGCAGAACGATCATGTATCCGACGTAGATCACTTTGAAAAGGAGAAATAGAACGGTTTCAGAGGTGCCAATTGCGCGTACTTTGTACGGCCCGATTCTCTTCTTGAAAAACTGTACGAAATCATTAAAGAGAAACCAGTAAAGTGTGAGAATGCTGTAGAGAAACAGTGCATAGATGTGTTGGGATTTCTGAAATTTTTTAATCGGTTGATGGGGCGATAGGCGAATGAATCCCGCTGTTTGAATATCATCGTCGAGATCGTTGATATTGGTGTAGGAGTGGTGAAGGAAATTGTGTTTCTGGCACCACAGAAGTGAACTTCCTCCTACGAAATCGAGAGAAAATCCGAGGATCCGGTTGATCAACTTACTGGAACTGTAGCTTCCGTGATTCGCGTCGTGCATGATTGAAAATCCAATCATCACAATAGCTTGAGAAAAAACAAAGGCCGCAACGAGTGTCGTTACAACCGAATCAACCCACAGCAACAGCGTCAAATATGAAAGGATTGCCAAGGTGACCACAGAAATGGATTTGAAAATCATGGCTGGAGTGGCAAACGGTGAGCGGTTATTTTGAGTGAAATAGAGGTCAACTGAATCGGTGAGTTTTTTAGAAAATTCGGAACGGGAAGCAAACTTTGCTTTTCTCATTGGAGCCTTACTGTTTTCCGTAGCAGGAAAACGCTGGATTAAAGAGCGGAAATACCGGAAAACGGGACTCAAAGTATACTTCATGGGTGTAGTTAAAAGGGGGGAGAGTTCTCGGTAGTTTTCCCGTGACATTTTGGGGTTGTGCGTTTCTGAAGTGTGCTGATTCTGTGGCATTGCATTGGCGATCAATAGTGA
>DYSA01000698.1 GCA_020726425.1 Fibrobacter succinogenes
AAGGCCGGAGCCTCGGAACGAGTTGAGGGGATATCAATCACTTACAAAACAAAAGATTTTTTCGTGGTACCTGAGTAGTAACCTTAACTCTTTGAACTCATTCTTGCTACTCAATACAAAACGAGGCTGTCAGGATATTCACACACAACACACGATGCCACATAATTTTACTTGGAAAGAGATTTATTATTGCGGTTTGATTCGAGAAGAAAGTTCTGCAATTGAACCGATTAGCACACTACAACCAATCGTTTACTCTCTCAGTAACAGCGACATTTACAGAGCAAACAGCCAATCGAACAGGAATCGTACAATTCTGCTCTGTATCATTATTGTAACTGTTATGCAAGAATTTCCTTACGACCAGCCGGATTGCTGGGTCTGCATATATATTAGCCCCGAATTTATTGACCCCCAAAAGGAATAGTATGCAGCAGGAAAAGATCAGAAATATCGCGATTATCGCCCACGTTGACCACGGTAAAACCACTCTCGTAGACAAGCTTTTCGAACAGGCCGGCGCGTACGGTGAACGTGAAGAGCACACGGAACGTCTTATGGACTCCGGTGATATCGAACGGGAACGCGGTATTACAATCACCGCGAAAAACGGAGCATTCGAATATGATGGTCACTGGATCAACATTATCGATACACCGGGACACGCAGACTTCGGTGGTCAGGTGGAACGCGTTCTTCGCATGGCTGACGGCGCACTTCTCGTGGTTGACGCTCAAGAAGGCCCTATGCCGCAGACATTCTTCGTTCTGAAAAAAGCTCTTGCTATGAATATTCCTGTTGGCGTGGTGATTAACAAAATCGACAAACCTGCCGCTCGCCCTGAATGGGTACTCGATCAGGTGTTCGACCTTTTCGTAAAACTCAATGCTCCTGATCATCTTCTTGATTTCCCCGTGGTGTACGCTTCGGCGAAACAGGGATATGCAATCACCGAAGTTGGCGAAGAGAACGACAACATGCGTCCAATTCTCGACATGGTTATCGCAAAAATTCCCGCTCCTCAGGGAAATCCCGATGCACCACTTCAGATGCTCGTGAGTTCGCTTGACTATACTGCGTTCCTCGGTCGTCTTGCAATCGGTAAGATCACTCAGGGATCACTTAAGATCAACAAAGAGATCGCGATTATCGACCGCGATGGCGGAATGCGCAAATCAAAAGTTACCAAGATCTACCGTTTCGTGAAAAACGAAAAAGTAGCTGTTGAAGAGGCTTTCTGCGGAGAAATCGTAGCTGTAGCTGGTGT
>DYSA01000109.1 GCA_020726425.1 Fibrobacter succinogenes
ATGGAGACTCTTTTTTATAGAATGGAGACTCTTTTTTATAGAATGGAGACTCTTTAACTCACTCCAAAGCTCCAGCCTTGGAATGCCGATCCTGTGGCTCTACCTCAATTAATCGAGGCGGAGTTTCACGTCTACATTCCCAGCAAGATGCGGGGAATGAGTTGGAAACTCGAAAGGCACGAAAACAAAGCTGGTATTTCGTGTTTTTCGTGCCTTTCGTGGTAGAAATTGGTTTCAATTTTGCTCTACGGAGCAATAATACGAAAACAGTATTAATACGTTCGAGCCAAAGCTACCGCCTTTTCAGCATGTACTTTTCCGTAGAGCCGCTTACTATCGAACCCTTCGGCGTTGTAGTTTGCGTATTCCCCTCCGACTTTGTCTGCGGTGGAGATCAGAATCGTTCTCACTTGTGCCGGAGTAATGTGAGGATTTTCTGCGAGGATCAGTGCCGCAACTCCGGCAATCAGTGGCGAAGCAAAGCTACACCCTCCCCAGAATTTATAGTTTTTAGAGAGCTCTTCTTCGCCTCCCATGCCCATTCCCGCCAAAACAGTCACCCCGGGATTTCCCCCCGCCGGAGCAATAATATCGAGATTTGAGCCAAAATCTGCCCTAGGCCAGTAATCATTTTTTTCATTTAATCCGCCAACACCGATTACTGTGGAAAGTTCTGATTCATCGTATTTTGAGGAGTGATCCATATCTAATCCACCATTTCCCGCCGCGAAAACAACCACGATTCCCGCATCGTACATCTCCTGAATAACTCCTTCCACAGCTTCACTGACCGCATAGGTTCCCCAACTGCAATTGATCACCTGAGCGCCCTGATCTTTGGCAAAGGTAAAGGCGCGAATAATATCGGCATCGGAGGCATAATTGACATCAAATTTGACTAAAATCAAGGAAGCTTCCGGAGCAATCCCGGAAATCCCAATGCCATTCCCCGAAACCGCGCCAGCCATTCCCGCCACCGCTGTTCCGTGATACCCTCCATCAGAAACAATAGTGGGTGAATTTTCTGAAACATCCCATGTGGCAATAACATTATCAGCGATATCTTCGTGAAGTGGCTGAATTCCATTATCGAGAATGGCCACTTTTACCCCGGCACCACGATTTGTTTTCCACACCGATGCCACATGCACGTGCGATGCCGTATCAATCTGGTATTTTTCGACAAACGAGATTTCCGAAGGTTCGAGATGCCAACAAAATGAGAGAAGCGGATCGCCGACAGAGATACTTTCTGAGTATGAAACGGGTATCCGCAATTCTGTATAATCTGAAGGCACACGCTGTTCGTATGCGGTACACACAATTTCTGAACCGAGCACAAATTGATCCCACCCAAAGGCGATAGCCGTATCGCCGGCATGCAATGCGAAATCAAACTGACTTCCGTTGATAGTAATGCGATAGTTCCCCTTCACAGCAATTTCAAATGACAACTGCAGCGAGTCGATCTTTTGAACTCCGTTTGCCCAATACTGCAAACTGAGCGTATCATAGAGAATCGATTTTCCTTCGAAGCCGATCTTTTTTATGGGAGAGTTGGGAATATGGGGCTGGCAGGAGAGAATAACAAGAAGAATCAATGGAATGAGCAGTTTCATCGCAGACTCCTTTCGCGAAGCAGATTCGGATGAGCAAAGGTCGTTGCCGAATGGTCTGAGAGTTTTCGCGAGAGATCAAAAAGATCAGCCCCTTGGGGAACGGTTACGAGCACCATCGTTTTCGTGAGCCACTGAAACGTTGTGATCCCCAGAGATTTCATTACTTTTGGAGCCACATCAACCTGTTTCCACTGCACAATGATTTCGTTGGTGGTTCCCACGATCTGCCCCGATTCGGTGCGAAACCACTCAGCCGAAATTTGGGCTCGGGAGTTAATCGAAACAGGAGGATTTGCCGGTGTGAGAGTAATGAGTTTTCCTCGATCATAATAGTGTTCTGCCCAAAGTGCTGCGGCACTCAACAAAACGATAAGAACTTGTTTCATAGAATTTCCTTTCAAAGGGTGATAAAATAGTTCCACACGGCAATCGCGGTTCATTGAAGCAGATAAAATATTCAAAATAGTGCACCAATTTGCCAGCAACACAAATTTTCTGACTCCGGAGTCAGTTCTTGGTTCACCAACGACAAAAATTGATTATATTACTCACAGACCAAGGATGTTTCTCAAGGGAGAATCGATGATTCAAGCAGTAACCGCGATACTTTTATCAACCCTCTGCCTCTCAGCAATGGAACTTTCTCGCGATGATCTGTTGCGCCACGCGCTGGACAGCAGCGAAACAATCGTGCAGATTAAAAAGGATCAGCAGAGTGCCGTGAGTATTCGCAAAGAGTACTATGCCAAGGTTTACCCGCAAATCGAAGGTATTGTTAACTATGAACACAAACTGAAATCGTACAATCCCTATGATTTTAGTTTTGGTGCCGGCGGATCGAGTTCTATCAGTTCGATGATGGATGGCGGATCGGTGAACGACACGATTCTCGCGGGGACACTGGATCAGCCTCTCGGGAGTATTTCCAAGATCGATCTCACGCCGAAAGCGAACACCTACGCCATGGGGATAAAAGTTACTCAAGCAATTTTCGCTCAGGGGAAAGTGGTAACCGGCCTCAAGATCGCCGATGCCTATGCGCAATCATTGGAACAAAAATGCCAAGCGGAACAGTTCAAACTGGCGAAAGAGATTACGGTCAGTTGGTATGGCGCGATTCTGGCGGAAGAGAATCTGAAGATTCGCCAGGAGTCGGTGGCGATTGCCGAAGAGTCACATCGACTGGCGGTGGCGCGTTTTCTTGCGGGGAAAGGCACGCAGATCGACACGATGAACACGCGCTTTGCCGTGCAGGAATCAAAATCGGCGGTGCGATCGGCCAAAAAGGATCGCACATTGGCAATAGAAAAGATGCTCACCACGGCGTCGGTGAAAACGAATCCCGATGACGTTACCATTGCGGAATCACTGGAACCGGAACTGTTTACCCTGACTGAAGCTGAAGCATATCAGCAGATGATCAAACAGAACCGCACGATCACTCAATTAGATGATGCCACGGAACTTCAGGAGTTGCAAACTGCGCTAACCAAGTCAGATTTCCTTCCGATTATTTATGCCGGTGGCGCACTTATGGGAATTAGCCAGTTCAATGATCCCGAAGATTTCAAGCTGGGCGGGGATCACAAAGTGTTCATAGGCATGAGCCTTCCGCTCTTTTCCGGTGGACAGAGAATGCAGAAGGTTATTCAGGCAGGGTATGCGGAAGAGAAGCTGTCGGCTCAGAAATCGGATGTGAAAAAACTGCTCACTCTGGGACTGTCAGCTCAATATGAAGAGCTCGCCGTGGCGCGCGAAGAGTTCGATGAAGCTCAGGAGATGGTGAATCTCACGGAAAAAGCGCGGACGATTTCGGTCAAGGCGTTCGAAGTGGGACAGATAACCCTGCAGGATCTCACCATGAGCGAACAAAACGCGCGACTGGCGAAACTTTCACAGAACGCGGCGGTGTTCAAGATTAATTCGGCTATCACTTCGATTCGAGAATTGATCGGCGATGAGAGTTTATTACACGACACAACAAAACGATCCAAAGACGCAACGAAAATCTAAAGCAACGAATATTGCAATGAATCGTAAAAGACTATTCACAAAGGATTATAGATGAAACAAAGAACCGCAGTTATTATCGCAGGAACACTTTTGTTCGTTGGATGTGCCAGCAAAAAGGCCGACGAGCCCAAAACGATTCAGCAGATTCAGGCGGAACAGGGAATTCCCGTGACCGCGATGACAATCAAAAAAGGATCGATCCGTTCTATCGAAGAGTCAAACGGAACGCTTCAGGGGAAACAGGAAACCGTTCTCGCCAACGGTGTGGGCGGAACTCTTGCTAAAGTTCACGTCGAAGTGGGTCAAAATATCAGCGCCGGAACCACCGTGGCTTCCATGAAAATGGACTACGGTTCGCCGATCGATCCTGCTTCGAGCGGGTACGACTATGCGAAACAGGCCTATGACCGCGCAGTAAAACTTCACGCCGAGGGAGCTGTTTCCAAAGAGCAGGTTGAAGGCGCGAAAGCTCAGTACGAAGGAGCAAAACTTCAACTGGGTCAGGCAAAAGTGCTAATCAATGTTTCTGCTCCGTTTAGCGGAACGGTGCTGGAAATTTTCCAGAGTGAAGGTTCCAAGATCGCCGAAAAAACACCGATCGTGAAAATAGCCGATCTTTCGGGAATCAAAGTAGATATGCAGGTGAACGAATCATCGGCACCGCTTTTTGAAAAAGGTCAGAAAGCATTTGTAGAGATGGGAACCGACACCGTGTGGGGATCAATTGACCGCACCGCTCTTTCGGCAAACGGCATGACTCACTCATTTAGAATTACCGCTGTGTTCCCCAACGAAAAGAAGTTGCTCAAGCCGGGAATGTTTAAAAATATCGGCGTAATCACCAACGAAAAAACCGGCGTGATCACTGTTCCCTTTGAAACAATTTCATTTGGAACGAAAAACAGCGTGTGGGTGATTAACGGCGGAAAAGCTCAAACCCGCGAAGTAGTTCTCGGGGTTCGCAACGGCACGGTATACGAAATCGTGTCCGGTCTTGCGGAAGGCGATCAGGTGATTCTTTCGGGAACCACGCTTCTTTCCGAAGGTTCAAAAGTTTTGGTGACGAAGTAAACAACTCTACGACACAACGACACAACGACACAACGACGCAACGAAGACCCAAAGAATTGCGTTGAGTCGTTGAATCGATGAATCGTTGAATCGCTTCCTTTCATTCTAAATGAGGTTCAAATGAGTATAGCAAAAACAAGTATAAATCGCCCGCTCATGATGGTTATGGTGATTCTCGCCGTGACGCTGTTCGGGTATGTGGCGTGGCAACGCCTTCCCATTGACCGCATGCCGGACATGTCGCTTCCGTATATCACGGTTCAGGCGGTCTACCCCGGCGCGGGGCCCGAAGAGATCGAAACCAATGTGGTTAAGCCAATTGAAGAACAGGTCAGTACGATCGGTGGACTAAAAAGTCTTACTTCGTACTGCATGGACAACGCGGCCTATTTGGTACTTCAGTTTAACGACAATGTCGATGCGGATCAGGTGGCGATCGATGTGAAAGACAAGATCGACCAGATTCTTTCGACACTTCCGGAAGATCTTCAGAAACCGTCGATTTCCAAGTTCGACCCGAACGACAAGCCGATCGTTTCCCTTGCGGTGACCGGAACCATGTCGCCGGTGGCCATGCGTTCCTTTGTGGATCAGAATATCAAGGATCAGTTCGGAACAATCGCCGGTGTGGCAAAAGTCGATGTCACCGGTGGTCGCGAACGGGAAATTCTCGTCACCCTCGACCCTGAAAAAATGTCCGCTCACTGGCTGACGATTTTCCAGATTGCGCCACTTCTCGAAATGCAGAACAGCGCCATCCCCGCGGGATATGTAACCGGCAAACAGCGCGAATATTCGGTGCGTCTCGACGGCGAATTTAAGTCGATCAACGATATCAAGAACATTCGCATCCCCGTAACTAAATCCTATGGCGAAGAAACGGAATCGTATCAGATTCGCCTCGCCGATATCGCCGTCGTTGAAGATGGATTCAAAGAGGTGCGTTCTGAAGCGCGGTTCAATGGTCAGGAGTCTGTGGAAATTCGCGTGACCAAGTCCGGCGATGCCAACGCTGCAGCCACCGCGGAAGAGATTATTAAAAAGGTGAAACAGATCGAGGGTTCACTTCCGGCGGGAATGAAAATCAATCTCATCGAAAACAAAGCGGTTTTCATCAAGAACTCCGTGGCGGACACCTACGACAATATCAATATGGGAATTATTCTTACTGCGCTGATTCTCTTTGCGTTCCTCTTTGACTGGCGACTGACCGTTATCGCCGGGGTAACCATGCCGGTGTCGCTGATCATGGGAATGATCGGGGTTCAGGCGATGGGATTCTCGCTCAATATGGTTACCATGATGGCACTCACCATCGCCGTGGGGATTTTGGTGACCAACTCCATTGTGGTGATCGAAAATATCGTGCGACATAGAAACAGCGGCGAGGATGTCAAAATCGCTGCCCAAAAAGGTTCCGATGAAATATTCATGTCGATTCTAGCTTCGACTCTGACCAATCTCGCCGTGTTTATCCCGATCGCATCCACTACGGGAGTGACCGGTGCGGTGTTCAAATCGCTGGGACTGACCATCGTGTTTGCCACAATTGCGTCGCTGTTCCTGTCGTTTACGCTGGTTCCACTCATGGCGGCGAAAATGCTGAAACAGAAAAAAGTGGATCACACGAACAAAGAGCAGAGCCATGTGGTGGATCGACTCTACGCTAAACTGGATCGCGCCTACGGAAAACTTCTGGATAGACTTCTGGGGAACAAACCGGTGCAGATTGCAGTGATCGGCGGAACCGTGGCGATTCTAGTGTTCACCATGACCGTGATCGCACCGAAACTCGGTTCGGAATTTACCCCAGCCATGGACGAAGGATTTATCGATATTTCGCTGGAACTTCCCGCGGGAACGCCGATTGACATAACGCGCAACACGGTCAAAACAATCGAGTCGCGTTTGAAAGATACACCGCACATGGTGGCGATCTCTTCGACCATTGGCGGATCGGGAACGACGCAGGGGGTTCAGTACGGCAAAGTGAAAATCGAACTGACCCACGAATCGACCCGCAAAATGACTATTACCGAAATCGTGAATCTTCTTCGACCAAAACTAGCGGATATTCCGGACGCGAAAATTTCTGTCTCCGAAGCGAAAGATATGTCCGGCGGCGATGCGGATATCGTTCTGGAACTGATCGGCGCGGATCAGGACACGTTGATCAAGTACAGCGATCAGATCAAACAGGTGATGAACAATCTGGGTGGACTGACGGATCTCAACAGTTCGTGGAAAGGAAAGAAACCGCAGATTCTCATTACGCCGAATCGCGAACGGATGGAACACTACGGACTCGCGTCGAATCTTCAGCAGAGTGCTTCGATTCAGATGGTGGGCGGCATGCTTCGCTACTCGATTTCCGGTAATGACGAAGCGATCTATCGGGACGGCGGCGAAGAGTATCCGATTCGCGTGCAGCTGAATGAACAGGCGCGCAAAAACATTCGCGATATCGAAACCATGGAGATTCTCACTCCTCGCGGGCCGGTTCCTCTCGAAGCGATCGCCTCAGTTGAACCGAGCGGCGGCATGAGTCAGATCACGCGCAAAAACCGCGAACGGATGGTTCAGATCACCGCGAATATGCTTAGCGGCGATGCGGGATCGAAAGCGCGTGAACTTTCGGCGGCCTTTGAAAAAGAGTTGAAACTTCCTTCGGGCTACAAGGTAAAATTCGCCGGCGATCAGGAGATGATGGAAGAGTCGAACGAGCAGATGATGATGGCTCTGGGACTG
>DYSA01000110.1:0-5566 GCA_020726425.1 Fibrobacter succinogenes
ACTGGGAACGAGTGCTGGAGCCAAAAAGATTGGTAACTAGCACCTGAGTAGTAACCATTCTAATAATCAATTTTCTACTCTTACTCAATCTGCATGCCAACATGAAAAAATGGCAATAATCAGTGCAGAACGACCATAAATGCAACAGCAATTCGTTGCACTAAACGTTGCACAAGGATTTTCACGGTATGATATGCAACGAATCATTGCTCTTTTTGTGTGGTTACGGTACTATTGACGCGTATCCTTGTTGAATGAAAGGCCATTCCAATGAAAGCAATCCTCGCGATTCTTCTCTTCTGTTTCTCACTTGTCGCTCAAACCACTGTAGCGGTGTACAATCTCGAAGGAACCGACCTCTCTCCTTCCGACCTTTCAGGGTTAAGCAATCGACTGCGGGCTGAACTGTTCAAAACGGGAAAGTTCACCGTGGTTGAACGATCCCAGATGGATCAAATTCTCACAGAACAGGGCGTGCAACTCTCCGCCTGCACCAGTTCTGAATGCGCCGTGGAAGTGGGGCAGATTCTCAATGTTGAAAAAGTTGTGGTGGGAAGTATCGAAAAAGTGGGTAGTTCCTTGGTAGCAGATGTGCGACTCGTGGACGTGCGACTGGCAAAAGTGGAACAGGTTGCCAGCAGCGATTGTCGCGACTGTTCCATTGATGATCTGCTAAGAAACTCCATGAGTGATCTCGCCGTGCAGCTCTCCGGTGAAAAAGTGACAAAATCATCGCGCCTAAACCGTTCTGGTCCGCGGATCAAAGGAGTTCGCATCATCCCGGGGTTTCAAGTCTACATGAACCGCGATCTCTACGCCGCTCCTTCCGATACATTTGTGTCAGAACACGTACTTTGGCATCCAGAAAGCATTGTGGACTCACTCAAATTTGGCGATCGTTCAGACAAAAAATCGTTTCCCTTTGTCACCCTCGATCTGGGGCTGGTTACCCGCAACGATTGGTACGTAGGACTCTACGGTCAGCTCTTTTATGCCGGAGCGATGGTTGTGTTTGCCAAAGAGTTCAATCCTCGAGAACACCTCTCTTTCCGCACCGGAATACTGGGGGGAGTGCTCGCGGATATGCGAACGGAGGTTGATCACCTTCAGATTGCATCACCGGATATTCAGGTAGCTGTAGGGAATGATCGCGTTCGCTGTTCACTGAATGCAAAGCTGTGGTTTGCCTATATCGAAGAGTACAATACCAATGCCATTCAAATTAAATCTATCAATCGCTGGATCGATGTGGAACGATTTAATCCGCAACTAAGCCCCGCCGTTTCATTGAGAACTGAGTTTTTCATTCCAAATATACGCAAGCTTCGAGAACCGTGAAATAACACTCGCCAACATTTTTATTCCCCGCGATTTTACAGAAGGCTTTTTCCCCAGAAAGAGCCTTCTTGTTTTTGAAAAAGCTGAGTGATTTTCCACCTATGTGTTCATTTTTTATTGTAGCCACGAATACGATTTACCTTGTTCTGTAGCTGTTAAGGGCGAATTGCATTCACCACTAACAGTGATTCGCAACCACGCTTTTGAATTCTGATTTACCCAAAACCCTCGCCCCCGACTCTTCAGAAACAGGAACACCGCAAAGACAGATATCCTCATTTCTCATGTCAAAGAGAAGCAATTTCCTGAGAACACATTAAACATTTACTTTCCATTTCAAAGAAACAAATCACGAAACACAACAACAACCAAGAACAACATCATATCTATTTATAACATAAGGAATTTACAACGTCACACAACCACCGAAAACCCTAGCAATACGCACATAATTTAGACCATTTCTTTTCAACAGAAACGAAACTGAAATTTTCAATACTTTTACTAGACAGTCGCACTATATTCACTCGTATTCACACAAGCAGAAACAAACAAGCGTGTTTTCGAGAAACAAAAGCGAGATATCAGCCCGTATCTTATCACAACAAAAAGTAAGAAATAGAAACTTAAGAATAAGAAAGAAGGACAAAATGGTTCAAATCTCGGTGAAAACAGGAGCATCAACCAGCACACTTCATCCTACAGATATTCAGAATTCAAAAAACAGATCAATGGAGAGTCTATGAAACGGTGGAACTTTCTCAAGACCGGGCGGCCCCAGCACGAGTTTTTAAACTCCCCCACGATTCTATTTCTCGCGGGAATCGCATCGGCTGCCACGGCGGGCGGGGCGATTTCAGTGAACTACGTCAATTCCCCGTGGGTTGATAAGAGTGCATCCAATATTTCCCGTTCATTTCAGTTTGTGAACAGCGTTCCCTACACCTTTGATCTGAAAGGCGTACGCTTTTCGGTTCCGGAAAACACCGCGGTGAATCTGGGCACTTCGGACGGATCGACGAAGCAGAAAGTTGATGACCCATGGAATGGCCTTCGCCGCTACGAAGTGCGCACCGGCGGGCCGATCGGCGAAAATAAAACGCTCGGTGCCACGGCAAAAGGTGGCGGATCGACAACGCCTTTGGACTGGACACCTTCCAGTTCGCAGATTCTGGTGAAAACGCGTTCCTTTGCTTCGATGGATGATTTCATCGACGCGAATCCCGTGCGAGCAACAGATGTAGCTACGCTTATTCGTTCTCCAAAATTCTACGACAAGAATCTGTACGTGTCTGACACTCTTGGAGAACGTGGCCCACTGTTCGGTGCCGGATTTATCGACACGTATATCAACCAAAAAGATAGTACGCCAATAACTCAGATTCAAATTAATACCCAGAACGATCCGGTATTCATACCCAAGAAAAATATTTGGGTGAAATACCGTCCTGATCTTATGGGATCAAATGACAAAGTTCAGGGGAAAGTAAACAAGGCTGGACCACTGTATGCTATGGGACTGGTTGGTATACAGGAGTTTATGCACATTGATAATCAGTTCCTTGGGCCAATGTCTCTTGTTGAGACTGAAGGTGGGTTTGAGACCTGGGGAAATACAGGCAGTGGCATTGGATCGTATCTGGGTGTTACGCATATTCAGAAAAATGACTTTGGTACAGGCATGGGCCCGATGCACATGGAAGGAACCGGTTTTGCGGATAAAGCGTACGGTTCATACCCCAAATTTTTCCCTTATGCTTCTGGCGGAACACCGAGCCAGTGGTTCACCACTCCGGGAACCACCGGATCAAACAGTTACGGCGACTGTTCCGGAAACAGTGCTCAAATAGTGAGTGCAACATTCATTGCAACACTTTACTGCTGGAGAGGATACGAACAACTTTTCCGAGCAACCGACTTCTACGCAAAACACATCTTTGAGATTGCCGGCGATAGAAAATTGGCGGCAAAACTGTACATGTGGGCATGGCAGGCAGGTTACGGAAATTCAAAAGGTCAAACCTACTCCGGTCCGATGTACTGGGATTCAACCAAAGTTAAAACAACAAATGATATAACAAGTTTCTGTTCTGATTATGTAGTAAAAGTGGTTCCTGCCCTTGAAGCGGTAGTTTCTGCACAAAAAAACAGTGTACTCAACAATGGGAGTACGAAAGTTATTGATATGCCAATTTCACTGATGGAAATAGCTGAATTTTTCTATGGGAATGATACACCGCCCTACAATTCTGTTTCATTTGCAGAACAAGGTACATTGGGAAAAGGGGGAATGCTTCAGCATTTCAAACTGACAGTTGAGCAGAGAAAGGCACTTTGGAATGATCTGAAAACGGCATTTAACACTATGAAAGGAAAGGCACCTTCGGGGTACGACGATGCAGTAAGTTTCCGCTACGACTGGCTGACACTTCTGCGAATTGCCAAAGGATACATCTATCCTCAGATGTTTACCAATCCATATAAACCAGTTATGCTTCAGACTCCCAATGACATTCAATTTAAAAGCTGGGTGAAACTTCACTCCACAGAGAACAACATCCCCGGCGTTCCGGCGGCTGATGAAACATTTCCGACACTGAAAGTTCTCGATGCGGAGGTTCTGGACAACGGTGATTTCGTTCAGACTGTTCGCGTTGGTGACAACAGTGGGCTCAACCTCGAAGATCCGCTGGCGGTGGAGTGGTTGATCGACAGCTCGTGGCAACAGTGGCTGGGTGGTTCGTTTGCGAACGGAACCGACAAGGATGCGACATTTAAGCTGACCATTTCCTCGGCCACAATCAAAGAGAAATTCGGCGAAGGCGATGGCACCGGCTGGGTTCGCGTCACTGACCGCAGCGGAAATAGCACCATCGATTCCCTGCGTATCGGCGGGGTGAAATACCCGAAAATTGATTCGGTCTATATCATTGATACTCTGGGCGATGGGGTTGGAAGAACGATCAAAGTGCACCTCACCAAAGGAGGAGCTGCCGATGCGGACAATCTCGATAGTTGGAGTGAACTGAAATATTCGTGGCCGGATCAGGGAACATTTAAAGATGCGGATCGCGTGTCCACAAAACTGAACGGATCTGTTCTCACCATAACAGAACCTTCGTATAGCGTTGGCGCAGGACTCGGCCTGAGCAGAATCTCCTATCCTTCGCGATCAGGATTTGAAAAAGAGATTCTCGACCGCGTGGGCCCGGCAATTCAAACCGCATCGCTCAATATTGAATCGGGACGGGCAAAGGATTCGTTGGTTCTTGCGGTAAGCGAACCGATTCAGCTCAACCTGAACAGTTCTGAAACCTACGTGATTCTGAAACAGGGAACCACAGAAACGAAAATAGCGGCGGATCAGATCGAAAAAATCGATGATCGCCACTACCGGTTTATCTTTGATCTTTCGAAAAAATTGGCAGATCAGGAGTTTGTGAAATTCACGTTCACCGGTACAACAGTTACCGATGCAGTTGGTAACCAGCCGATTGCAATCAATCAGTGGGTTCCTATTGTTCAAAAAGGAAACAAGGAAGCAACGGTTGAATCGGCATTTATGAAAGACCGCGACGGCGATGGCTACGGCGATTCGGTGTTTGTGAAACTCACTTTGGGCAACGATGTGAATCACTACACGGTGAGTTCTATCTCCGGCGGTGAGTACGGATGGCCATCAACGGTTCTCGATGAAACCGTAGCAAAGTCGGCGATCTCCCCAATTTCTGAATCTTCATTTGGATTTATCGGCATGAAAAACCGCGCCGGTTCCGGTGAAGGTGCGCTTAAGATTGCTTTCCCCGACTCGAAATTTGCCGAAGGATCGATCGCCGACCGCGTGGGAGCGGCTCTTCGCGAATCGGCGACGTTCGACTACAGCGACGATTCGAGAAATTCCGATGTGATCACTTTGAAAATCACCGAAATGATTGATATCAGTTCCGTGAAATCAGGTGAATCGTACTTTGAATTTGCCAGCGATACAACTTCGGCGGTTGAGTCGGTGGTTTCGACAAAAATCAGTGCGGTATCAATCGATACTGTATCCGCTGAGTTTGCCAAAGAGGGAATCAAAAAATCTTACAACTGGATGCGCCTAAAATCGGCGAATGGCGCGAAAGATCTCGCGGGAAATATTCCGCACGGTCATTCTAAATGGGTTCCTCTCACTATGAACGGCAAAAAAGAAGCGTCATTCAAAGAGGCGACCATCATCGATCTTGAT
>DYSA01000110.1:5666-7451 GCA_020726425.1 Fibrobacter succinogenes
TTTCAGTAACGAATGATTCGACGTTCAGTTTTGCGGGAATAACGAACCGATCCGGCAATGGCGAAGGTGGAGTGTCACTTGAGTTTCCCGGATCAACGGTGGGTGGAACAATCATCGACCGAGTTGGCCCAGCACTTCGCGATTCCGCTCGATTCGACAACAGCAATGCCAATCGTTTGGCGGACACGCTGACACTTGAGGTGACCGAACTGATCGATGGTAAAAAACTTGCAAACAACAGTGTGTATTTCCAACTTGCTGTGGATACGACGAATCCCGAATCAATTGCTTCCAAATCAGTAGCGGTGATCTCTGTAGATTCGATTCTCACCGATTTTGCCAAAGGTGATCTAAGTGCAAAACAGTATGCTTGGGTGCGACTCGCATCGGGCACTCAACCGCTGACCGATTCGTTGGGAAATGTTCCGCACCAAACATCGAAATGGGTTCCCCTTGTTCGCAAAGGAACACATTCGAGCTTGAACTCTGCGGCACTGTTCGATACAAAAGGATCGGGACAGGGCAATGAAATCCGCGTGAAATTCAGCGAAGGAAGTTCTCCAAAATCGCATAAACTTTCAGACCTGAAAGCGATTGCATACAACTGGCCAACGGCGGGAGTTTCGGACACTGCAAAAGGTTCAGACCTACACATTTCCAATGGATCGGTGAGTTTTACTACCAACGGTTTGCGGGAAGGATTCGGTTCCGGGGCGATTGAACTGATTTTCGAAGATACCACCTTTGCGGGGACAATTGTCGATTCCGTGGGACCGGCGATTGCCAAAGCGGCGCGGCTCTGGTCGGAAAATTCGGAAAATGACACCGTGGTTGTAGCGGTCACCGAATCGATCAAAACCGTTTTTGCCAACGATTTCGCTTATTCTACAATTATTCGCGGAACCACAGAAACGGCGATCAAATCGAAATCGACACAGTTTGTGAACGATACCCTGAAATTGATTTTCCCTTTTGGAACGGTTCAGGAAAATGACTCGATCGCATTTATCCCCGCTGCAGGCGTGGTTGATCTGTTGGGAAATCGTCCTCATGAAATGAACCAGCACATCGAAATCGAACTGATCGGCGGAAAGAAGCCATCTTTCGCAAACGCGGAAATGTTCGACAACGATGGAAATGGAACTGCCGATTCCGTGGTCGCCACGATCCGACTCGGCTCTCATGTCGAAGCGGACAATGCTCACGATCTGACCGGAGCAAAAGCGAGCTGGCCCACAACGAGCGATCTTCAGGTTGCAAGTGGTGTTGCCATTGACGAAACCACGATCACCGTAACCGGCATGAATGTATTCGCCACCGAAGGTTCCGGCGCAGTAGAACTGACTTTCCCCAGCGGAACGATTCGCGGGGATGTGAAAGATCGCGTCGGCCCCGTGATTCTTTCGGCGAAACTATGGGAACCGATGGGCGGAAACGATACACTTCAGGTTGAGTTTTCAGAACCAATTGTCGGCGCGGGCGATGCAAAAACTCTTTTGAATATCAACGATGATGCGAAGCAGTCGATCAAAGCGGAACCCTACCTGAGCAATACCATTTGGCGGTTTAGTTTTGCCAAAGGAACCGCTTCGGTGGGCGACTCGGTGAACATTCTTGCCACTTCGGATATTCGCGATGGAGCAAATAATTCGGCTCACAAGTTGAATCGAAAAGTTGCAATCGTCATGAAAAAACGGCCCATTGCGGTTCACGAAAATGAAGGGGGATTCTACTCCAACGGGATCGACGGAACCATGGATGAAGTGCGAATTGTTCTGGCAAAAG
>DYSA01000699.1 GCA_020726425.1 Fibrobacter succinogenes
CCCGGTCTACTCTTCCGAATCACTCTTCGTTTTCATCTTTCGGCGACTCAGTTCGCGAAGTCGTTCACTGATATAGAGTCGTTCGCGGGGAGTGCCATCGAAAATCATTCTGCCATACTTGCAAATTTCCAGAATCGCTTCGGCGAGGTAGGTGTATGAACGGTTCACCATATCGGCCAGTTCACGTTTTTTCTCATCGGGAGTGGCGTGTTCTTTCAAGATTCGAGCGAGAGTTTTTTCTGAATTGATGGCCATTTTCACAAAGAGATCATCGAGACCGATGGCGGCGATTTTTGTGCGATCACGTTCGATCATTTCGATCATGGAGGAGAAATCCCGCATGAGCCGCTCTTTGCCTTTTCCGCCGGCAATCGTTTTCAGCTCTTCGAGAACAGCTACGTCGTTTTCCTCTTCGGCCAGAACCTTTCTTCGACGAATGAATCGTTTTTTCAACTCTTTAGCAGGCTGAGAAAAAGAGAGCCAGTCAGACTCACTTTTCGCTTTCAACAGTTCCGTTGATTCGCATTCAGACTGACAGTATTCCCAGGCAAGGAGCCGAAGTTCGAGCGTGTCGATAAGCGAAATATCAAAACGGGGAATGTCGAGAAATTTGCGGCGATCGGCGAGAGCGGCAACAATGAGCGATTTCGTTTCTCCACTGACATATTCAACCTTGCGATTGCGGCGCACAAAGCGGGAAGGATCAATCTCCATCAGTGTGGCGCGAAGTGATTCGAAGGCTTCCTTTTTGGTATCCATGGCATCCCCGGTAAAATGTCGGTTGTTGTTCTGTTTCGAGCATCTTCGGATTAAATATACAGGATCGGTAACGAAATTGGTATCAGTTCAATCCGCCCACTGCATTTATTACTTCGCGTGGCAAATATGACACTCTTCAGAATAAACGATCAAATGATTACCCGATTACCCAGATAGAGCAGGTCATGATTTCAAGGCAGATTCGAACCAAATTTATCTACCACAGAATACACAGAACACACGGAAAAAGGGAAAAAATGAAAACTTCTTCTGTGTATTCTGTGTGGTCAGTGGTTTATATGGATTTACTTTCGCTTCCTGCCTTAACTGGGCAATCGGGAAACTTTATATGATTACCCATTTAAAGCAGTAGCAAGGTTCCGGTGATCCGAAGAGACCAAAGATAACTGGCCTCAAGCCCAAAGCTTCAAGTAAAAAGGGGAAACGGATTTTCAACTTGTAGTTTGAGGCCTGTGGCTTTAGTTTGCCGAATCGAAACTC
>DYSA01000700.1 GCA_020726425.1 Fibrobacter succinogenes
AGTTCGCCATTTTTCGTTTAATCGTTTTGTCAAATCACTGCCCTGTCGTATTTTCCCCTCAGTAAAAAATCGTAGAGACGACATGGCAGATTCGATCCTTCCAATTCGGGGTCGTTGACATCTCAAACAAAGTGAACTATATTAAAAATGGATAGGGAACACTCGATCGGCAGGCTGGTTCTGGGAATACTCGGAGCGGCCTGTTTTTATTTTAGGCTCATGGATAGATCCTGATTCTCTCACCAAAAATCTTACTTTCCATTTCACTATACGCTCGATTTTGCTGCAATGGATTGATTACCGTTCTGGCAATCGGATGAGCCGCCAAATCTGCAAGCTGAATTCCCGCAATATTATTCTCTTTTCGCTGAAACACTAATGACCACTCTATCTCCTTGTGATCCGCTGTCAGCTTGTAAAAAGCTTGTTCAAGTTCGTTGTCTTCGCGCTTACCACGAGCCTCGGCAACTAAGGGAAGTTCTCTGGCTGAATTGGTTTTCAAGAACAGAACGGTATCAAGCATGATACTTCGAAGTGCGAGAACATAGGGATTTTCTGCGCGATCACCCCATTTTTTGAGATGGTCAACTTTGTTCACTGCGGTGGTAAAAATGTGGTAGTCACAGGATGACATCATCGAAGAGATTTCAGTGAGAAATGATTCACGAAGTTCACGTACTTGAAGAAACGAAAATGGGCCGCTGCTTTTTCGAATGTCACGACTATGAAGGTTGACTCCTTCGTGATCCCAGTAGTTCAGTTTCAGTCGTGACATTGCCGGTATGATTTGCTGTTAATAGATGGTTCGTTCTACAAGAACCGCAGCCAGAACAAAAAAGGGAAATTCTGGATTTATTTTAGTAAGTGAGTGGTCACCGCACTCATCAAGGAACAGTATGTATTTCGATTTCATGTGAATCCTTTCTTCTATTGTTTCAAAATAGTTGTTACTCTCTGCACATGTGTCGTATTTTCTCCTCAGTAAAAAATCAAACGGAGAACTCATGGCCTCGACGATCCTTCCCATTCGGGAAAAAGAGCAGGAATTCAAAGATCTTATAGCGAAACATCAGGTGATTGTGGTTGCCGGAGAGACCGGTTCCGGTAAGACCACTCAACTTCCGCGGATCTGCCACGAAATGGGATTCGCCAAACATGGTAAGATCGGGGTGACTCAGCCACGAAGAATCGCTGCGACCTCCACAGCCAAGCGCGTCGCCGAAGAGATGAACACGGTTCCGGGAACCACCGTGGGGTATC
>DYSA01000111.1 GCA_020726425.1 Fibrobacter succinogenes
TGCTCGGTATTCACGACTTGCATACTGACTTCCTCGGTCAGAATGAAATATCCAACCCTCTTCCAAATCACGATGCCGGCAAGCCATTTGTTTTGGAAAATATTGAATCAGTGTACCTGATTTTGTTTCAAATCGCAAGCGTTCGGTTGAGTTACTTTTTTCAAAGAAATCGACGGTGCATTGAGCAGAGAACATCACAGATTTCGGCTCATTCACACATAGGAAATAACTTCCGTGTTCTCAAGATGATCCACATTGGAAAAGTCGGTGATGGCGAAT
The DNA here is from genome assembly GCA_020726425.1 of Fibrobacter succinogenes. GTDB lineage: Bacteria > Fibrobacterota > Chitinivibrionia > Chitinivibrionales > Chitinivibrionaceae > JAIFMU01. Next base: position 280 of record DYSA01000111.1, read on the forward strand.
ATTCCTTTAGTGAGAACAACTTTCGTGATCGATGTGTTCAGCGGAACCTGATCATTCCAGAACTGCGTGAGTCCGTGATTCCAGATGAGGCCAAAGATGATCTTGAGAATCATTCCGTGGCTCACAATGAGAATCTTTGATCCGGCGGGGATTGATTTCAGTGATTCCAGAAAGTTCTGAGCCCGACGTTCTACCGATTCAAAGGTTTCACCTCCGAACGCCGCAGGGTCATACTGATCGGCGTGATGCCAGAGGTTGAAAAACGGTTCGGGGTAGAGCTCCTTGAACACCTCTTTCTCGAGACCTTCGGCGGAACCAAATCCCATTTCTGCAAGGAGAGGATCAGTCGAGATTGGCACTGATTTGGCGAGAATGCGCGCAGTCTGGGTCGCTCTTCCCAGAGGGCTCGAGATAACTCGGTCGAAAGAAATGGTGAACGAATCGCGCAGCGTGTTCGCCTGATCGATACCTTCAGCGGTGAGTGGTGAGTCTTGAATCCCCTGAAGTTTTCGGATTTGGTTCCATTCAGTCTGACCGTGGCGGACAAAGTAGAGTTCAATCATGGCGGTTCCTTCTGTTTGCGGGAAGATAGCTTTTGCGAGTTAGCAGGTGAGATTGCAGGAGTTATTCTCTTGTAACATTTTTACCAATAGCTATTTTAGGCTCGCTTTAGAAACAGAAGGAGATTCCATGCCGATATTTTCCCCCGAAGCGTTTCAGGGATCGCTCACTCGAAAAAACTATTTCGAAGGGTGGTACTGCAAACAGGTTTCCGCTGATCGATCGGCGGTCTTTTCATTCATTCCGGGGATCTCTCTTTCTGCACAGGATAGTCACGCGTTTATTCAAGTGATCAATGGAATCACCGCAGAGACTCACTACTGCACCTTTCCTGTAGAATCATTTTCCGCCAGTTCAGAACGATTCGATGTGACTATCGGAAAAAATCGTTTTTCCCGCGACGGAATTTCAATCGATATCGATCAAGATGGCATTGCCATTTCCGGCGAATTGACCTATAAAAATCATGTGCTTTTTCCTCAATCTCTCTTTGCACCGGGAATTATGGGCCCATTTTCGTACATTCCTCGCATGGAGTGTAATCACGGCATGGTCTCAGCGAATCACGCGGTTATGGGAACTCTTTCCGTTGCCGGATCGAAAGTCAATTTTTCCGGTGGCGACGGCTATATCGAAAAGGATTGGGGCCGGTCGTTTCCTCAATCGTGGATCTGGGTTCAGTGCAATAGTTTTGAAACGCCGGATAGTTCGTTTATGCTCAGCGTGGCAAAGATTCCTTCGATGGGCACGTGGTTCACCGGTTTTGTAGGATTTTTCTATTGCGAAGGGGTATTTCACACCTTTGCCACATGGAATGGTTCGAAAATCATTTCTGTGGATCGGACTGGGTCGTTTCTCACTATCGTGATTAAAAAAGGTCTCCTTCGCTGTACGGTTACGGCAGAACACAAATTTTCCGGGATGTTGCGAGCGCCGAGTCTCGGAGGTATGAATCGCCACATCAAGGAGTCGGTAGACTCTTCGATCTCGGTGAAATTGGAAAATCAGACCGGAACAATTACGGAGATTCACGGCACCCACGCGGGACTGGAAATTATCGAAGCAATCTTTTCGGTTCTGAAAGATTCGGGGATTCCCTGCTCCGCCTGATCGCTTTTCTGCTATTCATGTAACCGGGATTTTCTGCGGAAATAGATCATCTCACGGTGGAAGGTTCGCGATTCACCTTCGACTATTCGGTCAAATCACCTCTCACCGCGGACTCACTTACCAATCTGCTCGCTTCGGATTCTGCCACGCTAAAACTTCGCGGTTCCGCGCGGTCAGTTGTAATTCTACCCAATGGAAACATTGAAACGATTTTTCGGGCGTTCGGGTATAAGGCCGTGACGGTGACTGACAAAGTGCGAGAACATTCTCGTATTGTGGTAACAGTAGAATCATTTACACACAACTGGCGCTCGATACCAAAAGTGAAATCCGGCGTGGGCGTCTATCGCGTAGAAAGAGATGGTGAAGGTTCGAGGGTGATCTATTCGCAGGAAGTTCTTCTGGATCGAGAAATAAGTTGGTTCACGGAGAAGTTGATCCGTTGGCAACTGAATCCACTGGCGAGAGATTTGGAGAATCTGGTTAAAAAAATAAGGAAGTATTTCTACTTCCTTAACGATACCGAATTTGATTCCTTATTACACTTTGAATCGTCGAGTCATTTCTGCCAGTTTCGCCGCTTCGCGTTCAAGCATGTGAATACTGTCGGTTCCTTCGTGAATATCATGCGAAATAGCTTCGATGGCACTGTTTACCAAGTTGAGTTTTTCTGTGCTTTCACAAATTCCCTCATTGTTTTGACGAACTCGATCTGAAACATCTTTCATGTTTTTACTTGCTTGAGTGAGTTCTTTGTCTATCAATTTGAGAAGCGAAAGATCTTCAGTGGTTGCTTCGGCGATTTCCTGCGAAAGAAGCGTCAGATTTTGCATTTTGCTGGTACTTCCGGTAATTGCATCGCGTGATTTATCGATAATTGGGCTGATTTTATCGATCAGTTGCGAAATTCCCGCTGCGGACTTGAGGCTTTGGTTTGCCAGAGATTTCACTTCCGCCGCAACAATAGCAAACGATTTCCCATGGGTTCCCGCATTAGCCGCTTCAACAGCCGCATTTATCGCCAATAGATTTGTCTGATCCGCAATAGAACTGATAATATCGGCGATATTGCTAATTTCATTTGAATGAGTTGCCAGTTCAACAATAGAATCTCTCGTAACCATGAACTCTCGACTTACTTCCGATGTAAGTTCCACTTTGTGCAAACATTGATGATTCATCAACTCCAGTGATTTGGTGAGTTTCGCTACATCTTCGGTAACTTTCACCACAGATTGAGCCGTTTCAGAGGTCGATGCGGTGATTCCCGAAGAGTTACGGCTGATCATATCGGCGGTGGATGTCATTGCGTGGGATCGACTGCTGATTTCACTGGCCGAATGATCCATGTTTGCGGCGAAACTGCGGAGATCATTGAGCGATCCAACTAAGAGTTCTGATGTGGAAAATATCTGGCTGATGAGCGAACGAATACTTTGGGTACTGTGAGAAAGATTGGACACAATTCTTCCGATCTGGTCATTGCTGTCGATCGAAATTTTTGTGGTGAGATCATTGTTTTTGAGAGACTGTGCAAAATCGTTGATTTTCTTAATTTCACGAAGGACAATCACCTGAACCATGACAAAACAGAACAGTCCAATCATGAGTCCAGCGAAAAATGAACCCAGTTTAAAAAGGGGATTCTGCCAACTATCAAAAAGTGCGGCGTAAAAGGGGAAGACAACTCCCATGAAAATGCCAAATCCAAACATCCAAAACATAAGTTTTCGTGTAATACTCTTTTTCATCCCGATTCCTTAAGAAAAAAGTTTCCATTTTCAATGAATCATATAATGAATTCTTGGGAAATTCAAAGGAAAAAGGAGTCATTGAATCATTTTTAGAAGTTGCGTTCCTTCGGGTGTCGTCAGTAGTTTGTAAAAGATGACCATGTTTATGATTACGGTACCCCAGAAAACAATTCGAAAGGGAACTTTGATCGTCTTATGACGAAAAAGTTGTTGTGAAATTAGAGCCCCGGGCCATCCACCCAGTAGTGCCATTGTGTGAAGAAGAATTTCCGGGATTCTCTGCTCTTCGTTGATCGCAGCCCGCTTGTCGATTCCATAGGCCGTGGCGGTGATCAGTGAAATAATGAGATAGTAGATCGCAAATTCTCGGGGAATGAGGTTGGAAAACCCAAAGGCTGAAATAAACACAAGAAAACCGATTCCCAATGCGAGAAGTAACTTTCCTTTCTGCAAAGGTTGAGATTTTGTCGCTGATTTCTTTTTTGTAGAACTTTTTTTTGCACTCGAAGATTTTGTTGTCACTGTTTCCCTGCCCATTCACTCCAGCCTGAAACCCAAATGAGTTTGCTTGAACTGTTGTAGTCAATTGTTACTTCCACGGTTCGTTCATCGCTTCCCCAGTGAGTAATTGTTGCGTAAGTTTGCAATGTCGTGTCAAATCCGATCCGTTCGTCGAGTTTGATTTCTTGCTGTAGTGAATCAATCACCGTAAGGCGGCAGTGACTTAATTCTCCTGTGGGTATGGGGAGTACAAAAGTTTTTTTCTCTCCGGGATAGAGCGTATCACCAGTGAGAATTGAATTCCCCCACGTTCCTGTGGCGTTTGGATGGGTGTACGATCCCATGGGGCGCAGTTCGATTCCGGTAATAGGAAATCGACTCGCGGTGCTGTTGGTAAAATAGACGGTCAAATTATTTTGAAGAGAAGCAGAACCGTTCGCATCTGTTTGGTCTTCTAAAATCGAACAGCTTGACATGAAAAGTGAACAAGCAAGTAGGATTCCCGTGTTTCGTTTCACAATTTCCTCCAATTTAATGATCGTTCTCTATTGTATCGGTTTGCTTTCGAAATGTCACGCATTAGAGACGCAAAAAAGGCAGACCGCGAAAGTCTGCCTAATCAAATAGCGAATCGAAGATTTTTTAGATCGCCTGACACACAGTAATTGCAGCGACGCCAAAGATGTCATCGGCAGAACACCCGCGAGAGAGATCATTTACTGGACGAGCAAGCCCCTGAAGGATCGGGCCGTATGCATCAGCACCGGCAAGGCGTTCGGTCAGTTTGTAGCAGATATTTCCCGAGTTGAGATCTGGGAACACAAGAACATTCGCTTGACCTGCAACAGGACTTCCTTTTGCTTTCGAAGCACCAACCGAAGGAACAATCGCCGCATCGCCCTGAAGTTCTCCGTCGACGAGAATATCGAGACCCAATTCAGCCACTTTGTCTTTGGTCATTTTTGCCGCCGCTACGATTTTTTCAAGTGATTCGTGTTTTGCCGAACCGTAGGTCGAGAATGAAAGGAACGCAACTTTTGGCTGTCCACCAACGAGTGAACGGTAGCTTTCTGCCGAAGAGAGAGCGATGTCTACGAGTTGTTCTGCTGTTGGATCTGGGTTTACGCCGCAGTCCGCAAATATGAGAGTTTCTTCGCCATTAGGAGCGGGAGTTTTCAGATCCATAAGGAAACAGCTTGATCCTGTTTTTACGCCTTTTGCCGTTCCCACAACCATAAATGAAGCGCGAAGCATATCGCCGGTCGAAGCGATTGATCCTGCTACAAGTCCATCGACCATACCTTTTTTTGAAAGCATATTTCCAAAGAACAGGCGATCTTTCATCTGAGCGAGAGCAGCATCTTCTGCAACGGGTTTTCCTTTAGCCGCACGAGCTTCCGCAAACTCTTTGGCGAAATCAGCGAGGAGTTCGCTGGTTGCAGGATCGATTACAGTGAAAAGACGTTCTGTTTCGCCGGCTTTTGCTGAAGCTTCGGTGATTTCTGTTTCGGTACCTAATACAATAACTTCTGCGATTTTTTCCCGAACGATGCGGTTCGCTGCGGTAATTACCCGAGGATCATGTCCTTCTGGAAGAACAAGTTTTTTGTCAGCTGCCTGTGCTTTTGCAATGATTTTTTCGATAACTGCCATGATCGAACCCTTTCGTTTGGTTTTGTGAAATCTGAAACATAAAATAGGTTTTTATTGAGCGGAAAAGATACCCCTAGTTTTGAGTAATCTACACTGGGTAATGGTTGCAGATAGACTTGTAGAGTTAGGTGGCAACTCGTTATATTACAAGAATAAAATGAAACTGTATCGCTGAACTGCTCACGCGATATTTCACAGTCATCTCCTTGAGGATACTTCATGGCTCAAATCCGATTCCCCGTCTCACTTCGATCCATGGGAACTACCTATGCCTTGATCCTTCCCCGTGAACTCTACAAGTCCGATAAGTCCGTGAAATTTCACTCTGCTTCAGAAGCTCGTCAGTTTTTTTCACGGTTCGGAAGTGATGGTTTTCTGGTTAATTCAATGAGGTCGATCCTTTCCCGAGCTATCCCGTCGATAGCCATGGGACTTCCTGGAAGAGCGGGAAACGGCCCCTATGGAGTTTGCAGTTCCGTTGCCGATGCGGTCTATTTCGGACAGATTCTTCTGGTAATCCCTGATCAAGCGGAGAGAGCTAAGGGTATGATGCCTATAGCTCAGCCGCGGATCCGGGTGAAAGATGTTGTTCAGGCGGCTAAAAAATTGGCTGATCAGAAAGCAATTCTTACCAATCCTCGCTGGGAACATACGGATGAAAACCTTAAGACAGAGCGTCCCACTCTCTGTCTTACCGGCGATACCGTAAAGCTCATGGGTGACGTTGAAGGCATCAGTGGAGCGGTGACATTTCACCTCTTTCAAAAAAGTGATTCCAAAGAAGAACTACTGGAAAAGCCAATCGACGGAACTATCAGCGGGACCACCTGTTCATGTAGTTGGAAAGTTACCGAAGAGATCGCTGCACTTGAAGAAGATTCTTGGTTTGAAATTCGGCATGCGCAGATTTCAAAACCCACTGATCGAGTGGAACTGAATATTGCCGGAGAGATAGAACTGGTGCTCGATTTTGATCCGAAAGCCCGTGTGTATGATCGATATCAATTTACTTTGGTATCACTAAATAAAGAATTTGTATATGAATCGATTCGAACTGTTCGCGATGACACTGATCCGAATGATGATGTTCTTTCCCTTAAGTATTCTTTGCTCAATCGAGGCTCTACCTATAAGCTCTTGATGGCTAAGCATAAAGACGCCGAACCTCTGATTATTAATAAAAAAAACTATCGTGAATTTAGTGTGGAAAAATCGAAAGGATCGAGACCATGAATAGTGCTAATGTTGCGAAAAGCATACATGCCGCAAAACAGATGGCGTCAGATGCTCATTCTATTCCTCCTATCGGCGAAGAAACCTTTCGCCATACCAGTGCACTAAAAGCAAACCTGAAGGGAAAGTACCAACGTGTGCCCGGGAAATTTCCTGAGTGGCCGTATATGGTTACTGAAGATGTGTGGCCAACCGGTGCTGGCGAAGAGTTTGATCACAAGAGGGAACAGTTTGCCCACAATGAACCAGCATGTGATCATACTATGTGTGATCATCCACAGTCACCTGTCATCACAGAACGTCCTTCAGGAGTTACGGTTCAGTTTCT